>JANYDT010000227.1 GCA_025359845.1 Acidimicrobiia bacterium | reverse complement strand
CACGAGGCGCTGCGGGTCATCCACTCCGTTCAAGACGATGGCGCCTACTCACTCACCCAACTCGACGCCGACCTTCGCTTGTTTCCGACTCACGACCTCGAGTCGCAGCTCAACCAAGCGAAAGCCCTCCTCCAAGACGACGGCCGCGAACACCTGTTGACCGAGTGCATCCGGGTCGCCGCCGCCGATGGAGCGATCTCGGTGGGCGAGCGACATCTGCTGGGCCGAATCGGACGCGCCCTCGGTCTCAGCGACGCGCACGTGCTCGGCGTAATGCAGACGGCGATTCCTCCGGCCTAACGGATCCTCAGGTCAAAGGGCGGCAGGGTCAGGGTCCGGAGGGTCGGTCGCGCAGCTGCTGGCGAAGTTCGAACTTCTTGACTTTGCCGCTCATGCCCCGCGGCAATGCGTCAACAATTTCGATGAACTCAGGGGTCTTCTGCCGGGCCACACCCTCGGCCACGAAGTGGCGCTGGACCGCGCCGAGATCGAGTTCCAGTCCGGGACGGGTCAAGATGAAGGCGTACACCCGCTCGCCATACCGAACGTCGGCGACGCCGACCACGGCTGACTCGACCACGGCCGGGTGGCGGGCCAGGATGTCTTCGACCTCCTTCGACGCGATGTTCTCGCCGCCTCGAATGATTATGTCTTTCTTGCGATCGGTGATCGTGAGGAACCCTTCCTCATCCATACGGCCAATGTCGCCAGTCCGAAACCACGCTCCCGGAAGAAACGCGTCGGCCTCATGTTCGGGATTGGTGTAACGCAGAAATTGCTCAGGACCCCGGCACACGATCTCGCCCTCTTCGCCGGTAGGGAGGTCTCGACCGTCATCATCGAGAATGCGGATCTCGTTGCCGGCCGTGGCCCGGCCGTCGGTGGTAGCCCGCTTTTCGAGGGGGTCGCTGGGCAAGCCCGTGGTAAGGACCGGATGTTCGGTCGACCCGTAGGCGCGATAGGTCGGCAGACCGAATCGTTCGGCCTCTTCGACCAGGGAGGCCGGTACGCTGGCCGCGCCAACCATGAAACCCGAAAAGCTCGACAAGTCGTTGCCGTGCGTGCGCGCCGCCTCCATCAACGACTGCAAGAAGAACGGCGCCCCCGCGGAGTGCTTGATTTTGTGCTCTTCGACCATCGCCGCGGCCACGACCGGGTCCCATTGATCGAGGAGCACGAAACTCGATCCGGTCACGAACATGCGCAGGACGTTCAGCACCCCGCCGATATGACCGGCCGGGAACGCCGCCAAACTTACCGCCCCCGGTCCTCGGCCCAGCAGCTCTGTGACGGAATCGACTTCGGCGATCAGGGTGTTGTGGGAATGAAGCACACCCTTCGGCTCCGCCGTGGTGCCCGACGTGTAGAGCAAAAGGCACGGGTCGTCGGAGGCGACATGCAACGAATCGAACGGGACCGGGGCCGCACCCCGGTCTTCGAGTGACTGCCAATCATGGGCGCCCGCTGGTCGTCGATCGCCGATGACGATGAGATGCTCCAGCGAGTCGACCACGCCCACCGCTTCGACCCGTTCGAGATAGTCGATCGTGCGCCACCGATCGGGGACGATCAACGCTTTCGCCTTCGATTGACGCAAAATGAAGCCGACCTCCGCAGGGCCATAGATGTGGATGATCGGCACAACGATGACGCCTATTTGAAAAGCTGCTTGGTAGGCCAGCGCACCCTCGACCCAGTTGGGCACCTGTACGGCGAGAGCGTCTCCGGGCCGCAGCCCCAAGGCCCAGAGGCCACGGGCGACCGCGGCGCTGCGCACGTACATCTCGGCCAACGTCGCCGCGTGGGGCCGGGCCGCGCTGGCAAATATCATGCGGGCGTCCGGATAGGTCTGTGCGCCTTCGGCCATTCTGTCGGCGAGGGTCGCGGCACCGAAGTAGCCCTCCGCGTACCATTTTTCGCGCAGGGCGCGCTTGTCTTCTTCGATCGTCGTCGTCATGGTCCCTTACGGAGTGGCGGGCCTTGCGGAGTGGCGGGCCGACAGCCGGCTGGTGCAGTGGCGGCGATGGCGATGACCGTACCGGCGTATCGGGCCGAGTTCCATTCGCCGCGACGCGTTGCATTCGGAGGGGACGCGTTGCATCGGGACTGCGGCGCACTACTCCCATTCGATGGTGCCCGGCGGTTTGCTGGTCACGTCGAGTACAACCCTGTTTATGCCCTTGACCTCATTGACGATCCGACGGCTGATGCGGTCCACGAGGTCATACGGCAGCCGGGCCCAGTCGGCGGTCATGGCGTCGTCGCTGGTGACCGCCCGCAGCACAATCGGATACCCATACGTCCGCTCGTCACCCATCACGCCCACGCTTCGAATCACCGCCAGCACCGCGAAGGCCTGCCATAGTTCGCGCTCCAACCCCGCCGCCGCCACTTCTTCACGCACGATGGCATCGGCGGTGCGCACGAGTTCGACGCGCTCGCGGGTGATGGTGCCGACCACCCGCACGCCGAGTCCTGGCCCAGGAAAGGGCTGACGCCATACGATTTCATCGGGCAACCCGAGTTCGTGGCCTACGGCGCGTACTTCGTCCTTGAAGAGATCGCGGAGTGGCTCGACGAGTTCGAAGTCCATATCCGCGGGCAGGCCGCCGACGTTGTGATGGCTTTTGATCGTGGCTGCATGTCCGCCTCCGGACTCGATCACATCGGGGTACAAGGTGCCCTGCACGAGAAACTTACAGCCGTCACGACTGAGTTTTCGGGCCTCCGCTTCGAACACCCGGATGAAGCACTCGCCGATGATCTTGCGTTTGCGCTCAGGATCGGCGACGTCATCGAGCGCGGCAAAGAAACGATCACCAGCCTTGACGTGGATGAGTTCCACTCCGAAATGGGCCCGGAAAGTGGCATCGATCTGGTCGCTCTCACCGGCGCGCATCAAACCGGTGTCGACGTAGACGCAGACCAGTTGATCACCGACCGCTCGATGCACGAGCGCGGCGGCCACCGCGGAATCGACGCCACCCGAGAGGCCACAGAGCACCTTGCTCCCACCGACCTGGGCGCGGATAGTGCTGACGGCGCGATCGATGATCGACTCGTTGGTCCAGTTCGGCGATGCTTCGGCGACGTCGAACAGAAACCGTTCCAGCACCGTCTGTCCATTGGCCGTATGGCCGACCTCAGGATGGAACTGCACGGCGTGGATACGGCGCGCCGCACAGGCCAGCGCAGCGATGGGGATCTCGTTCGTGCGGGCCGTGGCCACGAAACCGGGCGGCATTTGCTGGATGGAATCGAAGTGGCTCATCCACACGTCTTGTTCGGGCGCGAGGTCGCGTAACACGGCCGTCGATGCGTCGGTGATCGTTAGCGCGGCGCGGCCGTACTCCCCCTTGCCGGTGCGAGCGACGAGCCCACCCAGCTGTTGGGCGATGAGCTGCGCGCCGTAACAGATGCCGAGTATGGGCACACCGGTCTCGTAGACCGCAGGGTCGAGTATGGGCGCCCCTGCGACATGGACAGAGGCCGGCCCCCCGCTCAAGATAATCGCCACGGGCGCCCGTTTGGCCACCTCGGCGGCCGTGATCGACGCAGGGACGATCTCAGATTTCACATGGGCCTCGCGCACCCGTCGAGCGATCAGTTGGGCGTACTGCGCGCCGAAATCGACGACGAGAACCGTTTCGGTGGCCACCGTTGGAGGATAGGCGACCGCCGACCCCGAATCCTCAGGACCGACCCGGACGTGGTTGGCCCGGACCGTGGCGACCCGGACGGTGGCGACCCGGACCGTGGTTGGCCGACGGGTTGCGCCCGGATCGTCGCTACCCGGTCGGCCGCTTCACCGTGATCGTCGTCGTGGCCTTGCGCGAGACGGGGTCCTTGGGTGGCTTCGTCACTTTCCGCTTGGGGAGAGACGTAGTCGGGTCGGTCGTGGTGGGATCGTCGCCAACCACCACCGCATCGGCGAGTTTCGATTCGGGCGTGGCGATGGGCACCAACTTGACTTGGGCGTTGAACAAGGTCGATCGCAGCCCGAACCGCGAGGCCAGGTCGGAACCGCTGATGGTCGACGTGCCGTTCGTGAAGTGCAACGTCAGCTCCTGGACGCGGCCGCCATCGGGGCCGAACCCGTCCCGCTTGGTCGGCTCAATCATCGACAACGCCCCGAGTTTCGAATCGAGGCGACTCGCGTCAATGATCACGCTCCAGGACTTGTACGGGTTGCCGACCGTGGCATCGCCATCGTCGGGTACCGGCGAGGCGATCTCACCCGGCGCGGAGTAGCCCCCCGTCGACGACGAGAACTCGGTCCTGATGGGTGCACCAGTCTTGGGTTCTACCCTGATCTCGCCCGCAGTGTCGGCGACCGCTTGATCGGTGCGGGCATCCTCGAAGGTGGCGAATCCGCCACCGCGGTACTCACCGCGGCCCTTGTAGACCTGACACGAGGTCGTGTCGCAGGTGTTCGAGTACCCCGTTCGCCGTTCGGCCGCGGCGTACGATCGGGCGGCCACCGCCTGGGCTTTGAGGGCCTCGAAACCGCCCTTCACCGATCCCCACGTCTTCGGTACCTCCGAAGGCACGACGCTGCGCAAATACGATTCCAACGACACCTGGTTCACTGCATGCAAGCCCGGTTGACCGGCCGCCGTACCATCCACGGCCAGCAAGTCGCCGCGGTACACGGTCCGTCCGCCCTTCGTACAGAGCGAAAGCAAATCGGACGGGTCGCTGCTGAGCTGCGAGCGGCGATCGATATCGGTGCTGACAACGATCGCGGCGCCGAGGATTGGCGTGCCACGGGCTACGAAGGGACCATCACAGGCAGGTCCATCGGCGATCGAGAACCCGCCCTTGGTAACGGTGATGCGCACTGCGGCCGGTCCGTCGGGGACAGCCGGAGACATTGGCGGGGACACGGTTTCGGGCGGGGCCGTGACGCCGGCGGCCACCGGAGCCGCTGCGGAGAATCCGGAAGGGACCTGCACTGTCGGTTCGCCGGCTCCCTTTGTCGGCACCAACGATCCGGCGGGGGCCGGCGAAGGAGACGATCCGGCGAGCGCCAGCGGCCCGCCGTCGACGCCGAAGTAGACCAACCCTTTGGGCTGGAAAACGGTCAGGGTCTTGCCCTCCTGGGCCACGAGCCGGACCCCGATGGCTGAGGTCGGGGCCACCTTCCCGGCGCCGGTGCCGGGGTAATAGTGGCTGAGGATTTGCGCCGCCGACCACCCGTAGTCAGTGGCATACCCGAACGCGCCCCACTGCCCCAGGCCCCGACCGTGACCGTATCCGTGACCGGCGATTTCGACGATCCGTTTCATTGGGACTTGTGTCGTCGAGGGCGCGGACGGGGCGTCGACGAGGGTGGGGACGGGCTCGTTGGCCGGCGCGCCGGTCGTGACGGTCGCAGCCGTCGCGATCGTCGGCGGGCCCGAATCCGGGGTCACGACACGACCCGGCGAGGCCGTCGGGCCGGACGGGGGCGGCGACTGGACGGCGATGACGGGTATGGTCGGATCAGGAGTCAGGATCGGTAACGTCGTTTGCGCACCGGGGATCGCAATCGTGGCTACGACCGACACGCTCGGACCGGTCGGAGTCGTAACCAATTGGCCGGGCCAGGTGGTCGTGGTCACGGCGGCACTGGTTTCGGGCTTCACCGACCGAGCCGGTGCTTTCGTCGTCTTTTTGGTCGCGGCCGTGGCCCCGTCGGCGAAAAACCCGACGGTCACTACGACAAGCGCCAGAAGCGCCGCCGAGAGGGGGAAGTAGACCCGCTGGCGCACAGGGAGCATCATTGTTGCACGTCAGTTCGACGGTTGGCGCGAACCTACCGTGACCACCACTTGGGAGGGAGCGCATCGTCGAGCATGGCCTGCACTCCGGCGCGAGCGCGGTCGGCCAGTTCGGCCGCGGCCAACGGCGTGGCTCGACCTCGGCCGAGAATCGCAGGACCGAACGAAACCTTCCATGATCCGGTGATTTCTCCGCCGTAAACCGCCGCCGGGATGACCGGCACTCGCAGCCTCTGCCCCGGTTCGAGCATCTCGGGGCTGATTGTGCCGACCCTCGTGGCTCGCCACTGCCGAGTGAGCGCCATGGCGATGATCTCACCCGCTCGCAGCAACGAACCCACCTCGGCGGGGTGGGCCTGGATGACGCCGAAACGTCGGGCCAGCGGGCCGATAGGGGCAATGTCGGGAGCGCCGATCGGGCGCAATAACCGTCCGCTCGTGCGCCGCACCCCAAGCATAAGGGCGAGCACCTCGCCGAAGCCGAATCGGCGATTGGCGACGATCACGGCCGGTCCTGTCGGCGGGAGATCACCGGTCACGGACACCCGCAGACCAAAACGACTCACCGCACTGAGCGCGTCGACCCAGTCAGGATCGGCACCCCACGGGTCGACCTCATACGAGCCCGATGCTCGACGGCGCGCCCACTCGAGGCCAGAGCTCGCTCGACCCGGCTCGGGGTCACCTACGACCATCATAGCGAACCAACGACCGTCACGCCGCCTCTTCCTCCGGGACGAGTTTCAGCCAATCCGCCGGCTGGACCTCGTGCCACGTGAACAGCGCGCGAGCCAGGTCGGGCGTCGAGCGCAAAGGAGCCCGTCCGAGCACTGACGCCGCTCGGCTCCCATCCGCAGTGCGACCCCGTTGGAGTAGTTCGAGCACATGATCGGGCACCGGTGAACCCAGACGAGCGCTCACCAAACGGGCGAGTGACCATTGGGGGCCGAGCATTCGCAGTGGTATCCGTCGACCCATGCGCAGCGCCTGGAACGCAGTCACGGCCCCCGCGCCCACGACGTTGACCGGCCCGTCCACCCTCCGTTCCAGGGCATCAACGACGGCCCGGGCGGCGTCGTCGGTGTGGAGCAACTGGAAAGGCAGATCGGCCATGGCGCTCACGGGTACGGCTCGCATGCGCAGTAGACGAGCCAGCGGCGAGGGGAACTCAGGCCCCACCAAGGGTCCGAACCGCAACGCGCTCGTCGGCACGCCGACATCGGCGCCCGTGGCCATCGCCAACTGCTCGACCCGCAAGAGCGAGCGCCCGAACGGGGTGGTGGGATCGGGCCGCACCGATTCGTCGGGCGTCATGGGCGAGCCGCGGCGCCGCCCGTACACCTCGATGCCCGAACGCACCACGATCCGGTCGAGGGTGCCCAGCTCGGCCGCCGCGCCGAGCACCGCTACGGTGCCCGCGGCAGTCCGCTCGACCGCTTCGCGTGGCGTCGACCGGGCGTCAGGCTCATAGATGCCGAGGTGCACGACCGCGGTGGGTGCGAAATGCGTCACTGCGGCCAGCACCGCTCGCCGATCCAGCGGATCGATCACCAACATGTCGAGGCGCCGCACGGACCGACCGGGAGCCACGATGTCGAGCCCGGCCAGCGCCTCGACGTCGGGGCGCCGATCCAAAAGCCGCGCCACACGCGAACCGAGTGCGCCGCCCACTCCCGTGATCAACACGCGCATCGCACGCTACGCATTCTGCTCGGGACGCAGCGTCGGAAAGAGGATCACGTCACGAATCGACGAAACGTCGGCCAGCAGCATGAGCAGCCGATCGATGCCGATGCCAAGTCCAGCCGTGGGGGCAAGGCCATATTCGAGCGCCCGAACGTAATCGGCGTCGACGGCCATGGCTTCGTCGTCGTAGTCGCTCTTGGCCGCTTGGTCTCGGAAACGGGCCAATTGCTCGGTCGCGTCGACCAGCTCGCTGTAGCCATTGCACAACTCCCGTCCCGCCACGATGCACTCGAATCGCTCGGTCATCTCGGGCTGCGACCGGTGATCGCGCGCCAGGGGCGACACCTCTTTCGGATAGTCGCAGACGAACACCGGACCCCACAGCGTGTGTTCGGTGGTCTTCTCGTACAGCTCCAAAAGCAACTTGCCCGGCCCGTAGTGCGGGTGGACGTCGACTCCATGCGTCACGCACAAGGCTCGCAAATCGTCGATCGCCATGTCGATCGAGACCGGTTGACCGATGGCGGTGCTGGTCAGTTCGGTGAGCGTCGCTCGGCGCCACGGCGGCGTGAGGTCGAGTTCGCGATCGTTGTACGCAAGCTTGGTCGTACCCAGGAGTTCGGTGGCGAGATGGGCCGTCAGGTCTTCGGTGAGGCGCATCTGGTCGGAGTAGTCCCAGTACGCCGCGTACGTCTCCAACATGGTGAATTCGGGGTTGTGGCGCGGCGATAGGCCTTCGTTGCGAAAGACCCGACCGATCTCGAAGACCCGTTCGAAACCGCCCACCACCAGCCGCTTGAGATATAGCTCTGGGGCGATTCGCAGATACAGCTCCAGGTCGAGGGCGTTGTGATGGGTCACGAACGGCTTGGCCAAAGCACCACCCGGGATGGGCTGCAAGAGCGGCGTTTCGACCTCCATGAAGTCGCGGTCTTCGAGCCAGCGCCGCATGAGGCTGATCATGGCGCTACGCATGCGAAACGTCCGGGCCGACTCGGGAGTGACGACAAGGTCGAGGTAACGCTGGCGATAGCGGGTGTCGACATCGGCTATCCCGTGCCACTTCTCCGGAAACTGACGCTGGGTCTTGGCCAGCACGCACCAATCCCGCACCTTCACCGACAATTCGCCCTTGCGGGTGGTCATGACATCACCGGTGACGCCGATCCAGTCGCCAAGATTGAGCGCGGTGAACTCCTCGAAGTACGGGGTGACATCGCTCGGCACGAAGAGTTGGATGCGCCCCGTCGCGTCCTGCAGCTGCCCAAAGGCCAACTTGCCCTGGCCGCGGCGCAACATCAGGCGGCCTGCGATCGTGACCGACTCGTCGGTTTCGCGCCCAGGCTCCAACTCGGCGTGCTTGGTTGCGAGCCCCGCGGCCGTTGCGGTCGGCTCGAACCGATAGATGTCGGCGGGCTGCGCGGGTCCTGACATGAGGTGAAGAGACTATCGGCGCGCGACCACTGCGTACTTAATGGATTCGGCCTACGGCAGATTCTTCTCGTGGATTAGGCGCATGCCGTGCAGGGTCACCCACGCGTCGTTTTCGTGGACACTCTTCGTGAGTCGGGAGATAACCGGTCCTAATCCTCCGGTCGAGATCACCCGCGCTTCGCCCATTTCGGCTTGGATCCGCTCGCACATCCCGTCCACCATGGCCGCGTAGCCATACAAGGCACCGGACTGCAACGACTCGGTCGTCGACTTACCGATCACATGGCGGGGCTCGACCAACTCGACCCGCCGAAGGGCCGCGGCCCTGGAGAACAGGGCCTCGAGGCTGATCTCCATGCCCGGGAAAATGGCGCCACCAAGGTATTCGCCCTTCGACGAAACGGCGTCGAAGGTTGTCGCCGTTCCAAAGTCGACGACGATCACCGGCGCGCCGTAGCGGTCCATGGCCCCCACGGCATTGGCGATGCGATCGGCGCCCACCTCCTTGGGGTTGTCGTACAGGATGGGCATTCCCGTGCGAACGCCAGGCTCGAGCACCGTCGGCTGGTAGCCGAGGTAGCGATCGCACATGCGCCGGAGGTGAGCGGTCGCCCGCGGCACTCCCGAGCAAATCGCTACGCCCCCGACGTTCGCGGCGTCGAAGGTATCGCCGCGACCGGCCAAGAACTGGCGCAGCAGCAACCCGAGTTCATCAGGGGTGCGCTCGGCGTTGGTGGCGATGCGCCAATGATCGACGAGTTCCGATCCGTTGGTGTTACCTCGCTCGTCGGACGGGTAGACACCGATAACGGTCTGGGTGTTGCCGACATCGACGACGAGGAGCACGGCCGGAGCGTATCGCCACCGGCCCTTCACCAGCTCGCTACGCCGCGTGGCTGGGCCGTAGGTTCGACAAACTGTCGGCGTTTCCCGTGCTTCGAATGGTGGGAGAAGAGCGGTTCTGGCCTCATCGTCGGGCGTGTTGTTCCATGCCGGTGAGCGAGTCATCCGCCTCGGCGACCGCCTCTGGGCCGTTGCGATCTCCGCATTGTGGGATGGGGCTCCACCGGTCGAGCCGTCCCATCCGGCCACCGGGTGAGAATCCTTCGACGGCGCGGCGCGTGGGGCTGCTAGAGTTTTCATCTGCTGTCACGGACCTGTGGTGCAGCCAGGAGTGCACGCCGGCCTGTCAAGCCGGAGGTCGCGGGTTCAAATCCCGTCAGGTCCGCATTAGTTCTTGGTCGGGTAGCTCAGTTGGCAGAGCGCGCGCCTGAAAAGCGCGAGGTCCGCGGATCGATCCCGCGCCCGACCACCACAAGTTGACCTGCCGGAACGGCCCGGACCTCCGGGCCGTTCCGCGTCCCCTCCACCTCCCAAACTGGGTCAACCGGACAGGAATGGGGCGACCAGACCGCGCTGCCAACGCGACCCATATGCGCGGGTTTGACCCAGTTCTCGAGGACACGAGGCGCAAGACACGAGTCAGGATCAGGCGGCGATGAGTTCGCGCTCGGGCACGACGTCGATGACCTCAGCGTCCTTGGGTGCCCCCTCGAGGTCGAGGTGGGGAAGGATGCGGTCGAGCCAGGTTGGTAGCCACCAGTTGGCGCGACCGAAGAGGCTCATGGTCGCCGGTACGAGGACCATGCGGACGAGCGTGGCATCGAGGAACACCGCGACGGCCAGGCCGACCCCGAACAGTTTGCCGTTCGGGTCATCACCGAGCACGAAGGCGCCAAACACACTGATCATGATGAGGGCGGCTGAGGTGATGACCCGAGCAGTGTTCGAGAGACCCGTCACGACGGACTTGTGGCTGTCACTTGTGGTCAGGTACTCCTCACGAATTCGTGACAGGAGGAACACCTCGTAGTCCATCGAGAGGCCGAAGAGGATGGCAAACATGATCAGCGGTGCGAACGGGTTGATCGGCATGGTGTGCTGCAACCCGATGAGTTCGTTCGCCCAACCCCATTGGAACACCGCGACGATCACGCCGTACGCAGCGGCGATCGAGAGGAGGTTCATCAGTGCGGCCTTCAGTGGGACGAGGATCGAGCGGAACACGATCATCAGTAGCAGGAACGACATCGCCACGATCGCGGCGATGAAGATCGGCATGCGGCTGGAGATGCGATCGGTGAGGTCGGTGACCATGGCTTGGCCGGTGAGCAGCGCCTTGGCGTCGGTGCCCTGTACGGCCGTCGACAGTACGTCGGAGCGCAGGTGTCGCACCAACGTGTCGGTATTCTCGTCTTGCGGCGCGGTGGTGGGGTTGGTCGTCAGCATCGCGGTGTCACTGGCGGCGTTGAAGACGGGCGCAGTGACGGCGGCAACTCCAGGGTCGGCCTGCAAGGCATCGTGGATTCGGTTGACGGCAACGTGGTCGGCACGTGTCGGGATATCGATCACGACCAGGATCGGTCCGTTGAAGCCGCGGCCGAAGCCGTCAGCGAGCAAATCGTACCCCTTGCGCTGGGTCGTGGCCTTGGCTGCGTTGCCGTCGTCGGGCATACCGATCCGCATGCTGAGTGCGGGCGCCGCGATGGCGCATAACGCCATGAAACTCATCATCGCATAGCGAACCGGGTGACTGCCGACATGGTTGGCCCAGCGGCCCGAGAACGTCTCGTGTGCTGGCTTGGCGACGTGCGTTTTGCGGTGGATTGACAGCTTGTCGATCTTCGTTCCCGCCAGCCCGAGCAGCCCTGGCAGCAGCGTGATGGCCGCCATCATCGCGACGACTACCACCAAGGCGACGGAGACGCCCATGGATGTGATCGCCGGCAGTCCTGCGAGGAAAAGCCCGAGGATGGCGATGACCACGGTCGTGCCCGCGAAGAGAACCGCCTGTCCGGCGGTGGCAATGGCCGCGCCGGCCGAGTCTTCGACGCTCATGCCGTCGTGAAGGTGCTGGCGGTGGCGGGTCACGATGAACAGCGCGTAGTCGATGCCGACGCCGAGGCCGACCATCATGCACAGAACCAGGGAGAATTTGGGGACATCCATGACGGCCGACAGCACGCCCACACTTGCCGCGCCGACGAAGAGGCCCATGAGCGCGGTCAGGATCGGAAGGCCCATGGCGACAACGGAGCCGAACGCGATCAACAGCACGATGATGGCGACGCCAACGCCGATCAGTTCGCTGGCGGGATCCTTCTTCGCCAACTCAGCGAGGAGACCCGTGAACTCGGTCTGCACCCCGTCGGCGCGGACGCGCTCCGCTACGGTCGTGGCATCGTCGAGCTGCCGGACGGTGAGCTTGTCCAACGTGTACGCCACGTCGAGGTAGCCGGTTCGTCCGTCCGCGCTGATGGCGGCCGAGTGTGCCGCGAACGGATCGCTGACGTTGGCGACATCGTGGCCTTTCGCCAGTTGCTGACGGGCCCCGTCTACCGTTGGTCGGTGCCCGGCGTCGTCGAGTCGTCCCTTGTCGACGTGCACGACGATGCGTGCGGATTGGCCGGCCCGGCTGGGGAACCGGTCCTTCAAGACGTCGACAGCGTGTTGTGACTCGACGCCCGGGACACGAAAGCTGTCGTTGAACGTTCCGCCAGCCGTGCCTTTCAGGCCCACGACGGCGAACGCGGCCATGAGCCATAGGCCGATCACCCGAAACGGGTGGCGGGCGCAGCGGCGGCCGAGACGAAACAGAAGTGCACTCATTTGGGTCCTCCTGGGGTTTGGCCCCGCCGAGTGCGGGACAACGCCACGATCCAGGAACCCGCTGACGTGGGACTGCACTACCGCTGAGTTCGACGACCTCGACGAGTCGGCGAATGCTCGATCAGGAGATGAACGCCACATCATCACCGAGCTGGCCGCGCCGGCCGCGCTCGAACGCGGCGAGAAACTCATCGTGACCGACAAGAGTGACCGCGGCGTCGCGAGCGCGATCGAGATCGTCGCGTTGGAAGGTGGGCACCGGCGCGCCGGCATCGTTGCGGAGATGCTCCGCGTGGCCGAGCAGTTGTGCCGCTTGCTCCCCTCGGCCGCCTTCGGCGGCAACATTACCGAGCACCGCGCAGCACACCGCCGCGGCGGTGAGCACATCTGCGCGCGGATCGACACGATTCGCGAGGCGGCGAGGACCGCCGACCAGGTAGAGCTCCAGCGCTTCGATTCCCGCTGTGGCCGCGTCACCATTTCGACCATCGAGCCGATGCAGCGCCGCCAATCCCGTGAGGGCAAGGAAGACCACTGGCGCGTTGTTCAGCCGGCGGGCGAGACCTTCGGCGCGCTGGTACATGAGCTCGGCCCGCCCGGTGTTGCCGTCTTGGAGCAACGCCCATCCAAGGCGCGCCAGCAGCGCTCCCATGAAGCCCCTCAGGCCGAGCGCGTTATTGGTTTCGACGGCCTCCTCCAGCCCCATGATCGCGGCGCGGTAGTCACCGTTGCGCTCGTCGAAGTCGGCCACCATGCCCAAGCACATCGATCGCATGACCGGCCTGTCGATCCGAGAAAATCCGTCGGCGGCCTCTCGGTAGCAGCGCTCAGCGTGGGCGAGGTCACCGTCCAACATCCCAAGCTTCGCCTGCGAGTAAGCGCGGGCGGCGATCAGGAACGGATCGTCGGGTAGCGCCATGTAGAAAGCGAGTACCTCTAGTCGGCGCTTGCGGGCTTCGTCGGTGTCACCCCTCGCGGCGGCGACCTCGGCGTAGAACGAGTACGTCAAGGCCATCGACGCCACCATATCGTGGTGACGGAATATCGCCAGCGCCGCTTCCAGGTCCGCGTCGACGCGCTCCGTTGCGCCTAACTGAAAGTCGATCAGTGCCCGACCCGTCAACGCCAGCGCCCGCGTGGTTTCGCTCGCCTCACGCCCACACGCGAAGGCGTCGTCGAGCCAGCGCTTGCCCTCGATCATGGTGCCCGCCAGCCAATGCGGCCAACTCGCGCCGCCCGCGATCGTCAAAGCCGTCTCGGCATCGTCGTTCGCGACCGCCCACTCGAGCGCTCCCCTGAGGTTGTCCTGCTCCTGATCGACCGCCGTAAGCCAGGCCCGCTGCTGGTCGCCGATGTAGGCCGCGGCCGAGCCCGCGCACAGCCGGGCGTAGTGCGCCGCCATGGCGTCGCGGATTCGCGCTGAATCGCCCCGTTCGGCAAGCTTCTCGCGGCCGTACTGCGCGAGGGTCTGGAGTTGCATGACGCGTAGCTCTTTCGCTTTTCGCACGGCGATGACGAGCGACTTGTCGACGAGCGCGTGAATGACGTCCTCGAGACCTGGGCCCGATAGATCCTCGTCGGCGCAGACCGCCTGCGCGGTGGCCAGATCACAGCCCCCTGGGAACACGGAGAGTCGTTCGAAGACGCGCTGCTCATCGTCAAACAACAGCTCGTAGCTCCAGTCGACCACCGCCCGAAGTGTCTGATGACGCGGCAGCGCGGTGCGTGACCCACCGGTGAGCAAGCGGAAACGGTCGTTCAGGCGGGACAAGATCTGCTGGATCGGAAAGGCTCGCGTGCGGGCCGCGGCGAGTTCGATGGCGAGCGGGAGGCCGTCGAGGCGGGCGCAGATCTCCGAGATCGCCAAGAGGAGATCGTCGGAGAGCTCGAGTCGGGCACCCGCGGCCTGTGCGCGCGCGACGAATAACTGGACGGCGTCGTCGCCCGCGAGCGGCCCTACCGGCCAGATGGTTTCGCCACCAACTCGGAGCCCCTCGCGGCTCGTGGCCAGGAGACGCAGACCTGGGCAGCGACGCAAGAGGTCTTCGGCGACTTCGGCGGCCGTGGTGATCACGTGCTCGCAGTTGTCGAGCACGATCATCAGATCACGTTCACCGATCATCTCCGCCAGCCGGCTCGGGTCCGCCACGTCGAGCGCGAACGCAATCACGGCGCGCACACCGGCGGGATCGCCGACAGGGGCAAGCTCGACGAGGCACCCACCGTAAGTCAAGGCCCCAGACTTGGCGCGGGCCACTTCCAGCGCCAGCCTTGTCTTGCCCACCCCTCCCGGCCCCACGAGCGTGATGAAGCGACGATCGTCGAACAATCGCGCGAGGTCGCGCAGCTCTTCATCGCGTCCAACCAATGGCGTCAGCGACTCCGGGATGGTCGAGTGGTGTTGGGTCCATGTGGCCGGGCCCGGACGGGCGACCGCGGGCGCGTCCAGCGACGGGTCCTGGGCGAGGATCGCCGCCTCCAACTGGCGCAGCTCGGGCCCTGGCTCGAGCCCGAGTTCCTCGCCCAGGACACGCCGACCCTCCTGATAGATCCGGAGGGCGTCGGCCTGTCGCCCGTTGCGGTACAGCGCAATCATCAACAGGCCACGAGGCCGCTCCCGCAGCGGGTGAGCGATGACCAGCACCTCCAGTTCGCCGATCACGCCCTGGTGACGCCCGAGTTGGAGTTCCATGTCGAGTCTCTCCTCGACCGCGGCAATGCGCAGTTCCGACAACCGCGCGATCGCTATCGACGCGAACTCCTCATAGGAGAACTCGGCGAGCGCATCGCCTCGCCACAACGAGTCGGCCTCGGTCAGGAGCGCAATAGCGCTCGCAGGGTTGCCGCCGGCTGCCGCCGCGCGTCCCTCCGCGACCAACAGCTCGTAGCGGTGCACGTCGATCGCTTCCGGCGGAAGCTCGAGCGCGTAGCCACCGCCGCGCATCGCGACAAGGCCTGTCGATCCGAGTGCGCGCCGCAGCTTCGAGACGAGCCCCTGAAGGCCGTTGCGAACCGCCGGCGGCGGGTCCTCCCCCCACAACGCGTCGACGAGCTGATCAGCGGTAACCGCTCGACCCACGTGCAGCGCCAACACCGCGAGGAGCGCCCGCTGCTTCGCGCCCGTGACCACGACGTCGCGCTTGTCGTGACCCCGCACCTCGAGTTCGCCGAGAAGCGCGATGCGCATGCGACGACGCTACCTCGGATCTTCGCGCACTCGACGAGCCCCTCAGCGTTGCGACGCACACAGCTCGGCGAATCGGCGGAGAACATCCTCAGGTGCCTCGGGGCGCTCGAGGGCGTCGGCGAGCAGGTCGACGATGTCGTCGTCGCGCCCGAAATCCGCGAAGTGTTCGAACGCGAGGTCGATAGCGCGGGCCACCGCGCCGCAGCGGCACAGGTCACGGAGTTCGTCGAGTTGTCGTTGTCGGCGGGTCATGCCGTGACATTGCTCCGACGCGCTGACCGCCCGCTGCTCTGCGGCTGAGTCGACGCAGTTGCCCTGCAAGGGCGCGGCTCGGGGCCGAAGCGGGTTAACTCACGAGAGACTGAACGGCGGATACCGGTCGGTCACCAGGGTGAAGGCGTACCCGATGACTCGGTTGTTCCATCGAATCACCCCAGCCACGAAGTCGAAGATCGCCCGCGGATACCGGCCGGTGAACAGGATGGCGACCCACGCAACGATCACCCCGAACACGGCAACGGTGTCGAGCACCAAGAGCACGATGTAGTGCGGGATGGCCAAGAACCATTTCACCAGAGGAAGCCAGCGATTGAGATCGCGGGTGGCGTCAGGATAGGCGTAGTCCAGATGCACCGACTGGTGATCCGTGGTGGATGGGTAGCGGTCGTCCATGAGGGCGAGGTAGACCCACGCCCGATTGGCGAACCGCTGGAACTCGAGGTTGAAGTCGAACCACCATCGCGGATACTTCCGGCGGAACAAGATCATCAGCAGCGGGCCGAAAAACAGCAAACCTCCGGCCCCGAGCGCCACCGGCGTCGATCCGCTTTCGTGCGACCACTGCCAGGTTCCACCCGAGACCACGGCGAGCACGGTGAAGATGGGGATCGCAGCAAGGGTGCGCAAGGCCGTGGTCGTCCTATTGAGGGCTCGGTCCGGGTAGTCCACAGAGAACCGAACGGGATACGTCTGACTTTGCATGGCTCAGCTCTCCAGTCGGCGCTGCCGGTCTCGGCTGCTCCGCTCTATCCGGTTCGGGTACGGCGAGCTCTCTACGACGACTTGAAGGCTGGCGGGTGGCTTGCGAAGTGAGCGCTCGCCGCGGGCTGTTGTTATGTTCATGTCGGCCACGGTGAACGACGGCGCTGTCTCGACGCTGTCGCCGCGCTGACTTGTAGAGGAAGGCTCACGCGGCGGTCGAGACGTACGCAGTGCTCACCCGCTTGCCGGGCGACGCACGCCCCGCCGCGGCCGATGCGGTCGCACTCATGAAGGACCGATTCGTCGGCACTGTTGGTCCCGTCGGCGATCCGGTGGACGCCGTCGAGCGGCTCGCGGCCGTCGGGATCGCGGGCGGTGCCACCTACGACGGACTCGTCGCGCTGACCGCCCTCAGTCGCACCGATGCCACTCGCTACTCCCGCGACCGGCGAGCAACAGCCACAAACAATCGGCTCCGCGTGAGCTTCAAGCTGATCACCGCCTGCCGAGCGCCGGTCGAGATGACGGGCGGGCGGTTAGGCCTACTAACGTGGGCCACGTGGCGTTTCCCCTCGATGTCGTGGTTGTCGGTGGCTGTGGCCATGTCGGCCTTCCCTTGGCCATGGCGTTCGCCGATCGCGGCTTGCGCAGCGTGGCCTACGATATCAACGAAGTTGCGGTCGACCTGGTCAACGGCGGTCGAATCCCGTTCGACGAGCCGGGTGGCACCGAAATGCTGGCGCGGATCATCGCCGCCAAAACGTTTCGCGCTACCAGCGATCGGTCGGTCATCAGCAACGCCCAGCACGTCGTCGTGGTTATTGGCACCCCCGTCGACGAGCACCTCAACCCCGACGCGCGGGCTGTGCCCGACGCCGTTCGGGCCCTGAAAGACTGTTTGCGCGCCGGTCAGCTGCTGGTGTTGCGGTCCACCGTGTTCCCCGGGGTCACGACCTTGGTCGAGCGCGAGGTGGCCGGCCTCGACATCGACGTTACGTTCTGCCCGGAACGTATCGCCGAAGGAAAAGCCATGACCGAGCTGTTCACGTTGCCCCAGATCGTGTCAGGGCGTACCGACGATGTTCTGGCCCGAGCCGAGAAGCTGTTCGGCGCCCTCACCCAGCAAACCGTCCGGGTCACTCCCGAAGAAGCCGAACTGGCCAAGTTGTTCACCAACACCTGGCGCTACATCAAGTTCGCGGCCGCCAATCAGCTCTACATGATGGCCAACGACGCCGGTCTCGACTTCGAGCGGGTGCGCCAGGCGATCACTTTCGACTACCCCCGCGCCCAAGACATGCCCCGTGCGGGTTTCGCCGCTGGTCCGTGCCTGTTCAAAGACACCATGCAGCTGGCCGCCTTCAACGACAATAAATTCGTGCTCGGTCACTCGGCCATGCTCGTCAATGAGGGTTTACCGCTCTACGTGGTTTCGAAAATGGCCGAGCGTTTCGACCTAACCGACAAGACGGTCGGCATCCTGGGCATGGCCTTCAAGGGCGAGAGCGACGACACCCGCTCATCATTGTCGTACAAGCTGAAACGGATCTTGCGGTTCCGGTGTGAAGAAGTGCTCTGCGCTGACCCCTACGTGACCACCGATGCGAATCTCACCCCCGAGCCAGAGCTGCTCGCGCGGGCCGACATTGTGGTTATCGGCACCCCCCATGATCGATATCGCGAGCTGGTGACCGCCACTCCAGTGGTCGACATCTGGGGCATCACCGGCAACGGAGTACGCGTGTGACTTCACAGCCCGCCCATGACGGACCGCGAGTGTCAATCGTCGTGACCGTTTTCAACGAGGGCGAGTTGGTCACCGAGTGTCTCGAGCGGATCGTCGAGGCCGTCACGCTGCCCTGCGAAATTCTGGTCGTGTACGACACTCCCAACGACTCGAGTCGCGGCCCGGCTGAGGCGTTCGCGGCCCTCGATGAACGGGTCCGTCCGAAACTCAATACCTACGGCCGGGGCCCCGCCTACGCCATCCGCTACGGGATCGACAACGCCAAGGCCCCCGTCGTGGTGGTCACCATGGCTGACGGCTGCGACGATCCGGCGCAGATCGACACACTCACAAAGTTGGTGGAGCGCGGCGTCGTGGTGGCGGCGGCCAGTCGTTACATGCGTGGCGGTCAGCAAGTCGGAGGGCCGTGGTTCAAAGCTCTCCTCTCGCGCTCGGCCGGCCGTAGCCTGTATCGCTTTGCCCGGGTCGGTACCCACGATGCGACCAACTCCTTCAAGGCCTACAACACCGATTTCGTGCGCCGGGTGGGCATCGAGAGCGATGCCGGGTTTGAGGTCGGACTCGAGTTGGTGGCCAAAGCCCGCCGCCATCGCCAGCCCGTGGCCGAGATCCCCACCATTTGGCTCGACCGCAACATCGGGATGTCGAACTTCAAGATGGCGAAATGGATCCCGAAATACCTGCGCTGGTACCGCTACGCCTACGGATCGAAACTCTCCCTCCCCCCGTCAAAGGAACGCCCATCATGAGCACCGTCCTCGTCTCTGGCTCTGCCGGCTTCATCGGCGGCTACGTCGTCGAGGAGCTGCTTCGACGCGGCCACGATGTCGTCGGTATTGACAATTACTCCAAGTACGGCAAAGTCACGAAGAGCTACGACGACAGCCCCTCCTACCGTTTCACTGAAGGCGACTGTCGCGACGTAGCGCTCATGACCGAGTTGGCCAGCGGTTGCGATCACTTCATTGCGGGGGCCGCCCGCATTGGTGGAATCAGCTATTTCCACACCTATGCATACGATCTCTTGGCCGACAACGAGCGCATCATTGCGGCCTCGTGCGACGCGGCGTTAAAGGCCTATGCCGGCGGGGCGGGGCGGCTCAAAAAAGTAACGTACTTATCGAGTTCGATGGTGTTCGAGTCGACCGACCACTGGCCCAGTGTCGAGGGCGACGAACGCAAGGTCGCCCCCCCGCTGAGTTCGTATGGGTTTCAAAAGTTGGCCGTGGAATACTTCGCCCATGCGGCCTTTGATCAGTACGGTCTCCCGTTCACGATCGTGCGACCCTTCAACTGTGTGGGGGTGGGCGAAAGCCGGGCCCTGGGCGAGCACGAAATTATCTCCGGCAATGTCAAGTTGGCCATGAGCCACGTGGTGCCCGACATTGTGCAAAAGGTGCTGAAGAATCAAGATCCACTTCATATTCTCGGCACCGGTGATCAAGTGCGCCATTACACCTACGGAGGCGACTTGGCCGCGGGAATCGTCCGGTGTATGGAGCATCCTGACGCGCTGAACGATGACTTCAACCTTTCGACCTCCGAACCGACAACGGTTCTGGAACTCGCTCAGGTGATTTGGCGCAAGATCCACGGGCCCGACCGACCCTTCCGCCACGTGAGCGAAGAGGCCTTCGAGTACGACGTGCAGAAGCGGGTTCCGTCGGTCGAGAAGGCCAAACGGGTGCTGGGGTTCGAGGCGACCACCACCCTTGACACAATGCTCGACGAAGTCATTCCCTGGATCCGCCAAGCCGTAGCCGACGGTCGAATCTAGATCTTCGCCCCCCACGAGTCTGCTGAGTATGCGCGCCCGGCCCGCCAACGTGGCCGTCGTGGTCGCGCCACTCATAGTTCTGTGGATGGGCGTAGCCACCCATCAGTGGTTCGTGGAAGACGAGTGGGCGTTCATCGTGCGCCGGGATCGGCCGGGTTTGGCGCACCCCGGTGCCTTTTTCAAGATGTTGCTCGCACCCCACAACGAGCATTGGCTGACCATCCCCGTGATCATGTTCCGGGCCGTCTTCGGGGTGGTCGGGCTCAAGGCGTACTGGCCCTATCTCGCGATGTTGATGGCCTGTCACGCGCTCGTGCTCGGCCTCCTCGTCCGGCGAGGGCGACTCGATCAGTCGGGACGCTGGATCGTCGCCGCACTCGTCGTCATTCTCGGCATTCACGGGGCCGGGGCAGAAAACCTGCTGTGGGCCTTTCAGATCGCGTTCGTGTTGCCGATCGCCTTCGGTCTGGTGCACCTCGAGTGCGAGGAGCGAGGCGCCCACCGATGGGGATGGGCTGCCGGCGTGGCCGCCGTGATGTGCTCGGCCGTGGGCATCGCCGTGGTCGGCGCGGTGGCCACCGCCACGTTGGTGCGCGGCGGCCGGCGGGCGGCCTTGCGGGCGGCGTCGGTCCCGGCCGTCGTTTACGCGGTGTGGTTCATGACTTATGGCCGCGCCGGCACCGTCAACACCGCGGTCGATTGGTCGACCGCGCCGTTCCAGGCCGTTCCCTATGCGTGGCGCTCGCTCACTCTGACCGTCGATCGCACCATCGGGTTTGACGGAATCGGTCCCCTTGTCATCGGCGCGATGATCGTCGCCGTGGTGGTGTGGTGGCCGTGGCTGCGCACCTCCCACAGTGCCGCGCTGGGGCTGGCTGCCGGCGATATTGCCTTTCTGCTGTTGGTGGCCCTCGGAAGGGAGGCGTTCGGCGACCCCGGGGCAGGACGGTATGCGTACGTCAACTTGGCCTTGCTCATCCCGCTGGGGGCCGTCCTCCTCACTCGCCTTTTGGGGGCGGCCGACGCCCAACGGGCGCTGTTGGGCGCGGTCGACGCCCGAAAAGTTTTGGCGGGCGTCCTGGCCTTGGTCACCCTCGCCGTGTCGGGTTCGACCCTCGCCACCGAGGCGGACCGGACGGGCCAACGCGACCGAAGCGTTCGCGACCATGTGACGGCGGCCTTCGTGGCCGCCCGCTCGCCCTTCGCTTCGGGCTCGGCCGTGCCCGATGTCAACGCTCCCGACCTGACGATCAACGACGTTCGGAGCCTTGCGGCGAGAGGGATCGTGCCGTGGGGTCAGCCCAGCGCACAAGCCCTCACCGACATCATCGCCAAAACCTCAGGAGACATCACCGGCCGGCCGGCCCGGCCGATCAACGGCGATGCAGTCCGGATCCTCGCCCTTGCCCGGGTCACGGGGCGACCTGTTGAGTCGGGCTGCGTTCGGCTCACACCGACCGGCCCGACTCCCCAGATCGTGCTCATTGCGCACCAGCCCGCCTCGATAAAGGTGGTGCCGTACGCGCCCGGTCAGCTCGTCTTGACGGTGCGGACCGATCGGCGAGCGGCCGTGGCGACGGTGGCGAAGGTCGCGGCCAACAATCCCGTCTTCGTGAACTTGGCCAATCCCGAGCCGCAATACGTGCTCACCGTGCCCACCGGCGACACGACGACGATCTGCGGGATCGGCCAGCAATTACCCTGAAGCCATGGCCGTTCAGACCGAGTGTCGTCACTACTCCTCACGAGCGACGCCGAGTGGCACCGTCGAGCGCTGCAAACTCGACATGGCCCAGGCGGTACCTTTCGATTGCCCGGAGAATTGCATCTTCTTCGAGCTCCGAGACATGACCCGTTTGGGGTGGGAAGAGGGCGACAAGTGACGACACCCGTAAGAGCTACGGTCGGGCCTCGAGCACGAATTTGAACGGCGTTTCTGCGACCCGACGGAATCGGGTGAATCCGCCCGCGGTCACGACGTCGAGCAGTCTCGACTCGCCGGCTTGCGCGCCGAGCGCCGCTCCGACCGGCTGCGACCGAGAAGCCGGCGTGCAGATGGTGGTCGAGGCGGTCACCGGGGAGCAGTCGGCTATGGCGACGTAAAGGCCGAGGCGGTCGCCGATGACGACGGTCGTGGCGTGGAATACGGCGCCGACGTCGTGGTGGCCCAACCCTTGCGGCCGCCCTGCGGTCCGGGCCGCCAAACTTGCGGTGCGGAGCTGCGGTCCTGCAAGGTCGCCGCAAACCGGTTGGGCGATGATGCGCCATCAATCACCCGGTGCCACGATGCAACGATCGGTCGAGGCCCCGAAAGGTCACCCAAGAAAGGCAATGCAAATGAACAGCAATCCCATCGACACCTTCCTGAAGGCCATCGAGGCCGGCGACATAACCGGCTGCGATGCTTGGGCGCCCGCCGCCACTCTGGACGCGACAGTTCCCAACTGGCGCTTCACCGTCACGGGCGCGGACGCCGTCCGAACTGCATTCGGAAGTTGGTTCGCCCACCCCGGCGTGTTCGAATCGGTGCGGCGGGTTGTGACCCCGAGCGGCGAGGTGGTGGAATACGGACTGTCCTGGACCGAGGACGGCGTACCTTATGGCGCTCACCACGTTCACCTCATCGACGTCGCCGACGGCCGGATCACCGCCGACACCGTCATGTGCGGCGGAAGGTGGCCGGCCGCGCTGATGGCCCAAATGGAGGAGGCCCGCCATGGGTGACCTCACCGCTTCGCCGGTTCTGCCCTCGGTCCATCCCTCCATCGAAGCGCTCCTCGAAGGGGCCACGAGCCGAGAGGTGATTTCGCACACCGACTCGAAGTCGGGCGCCCGTTTCGAACGGGTGATCATCGGGGGCGAGTCGTTCGTCGTGAAGTACCTCGACCTCACGTCCGATTGGACGCTGCGCACCCTCGGCGATCTCGGCTGCGCAACGCTGCGACTCTGGTCCACCGGAATCCTCGATCGGCTGCCCGATTGCATCGTCCAGCCGATCGTGGCCATCGCCTGCGATCCGGGCCAGTGGCCGCCGTCGCGGGCCACAGCCCTCCTGATGCGCGATATCGGCGAAACCCTCGTCCCCCCGGGCGATGACCCGATTCCACTCGGCCAACATCTCGGTTTTCTCGATCACATGGCCGCTATGCACGCCGTGTTCTGGATGGCCGGTCCGGAGATCGACATCATCCCGATGACGAACCGTTACTTGGAGTTGTCGCCGTGGTTGGCGATCACCGAGGCTCAACGAGGAGGTGACGACCTCGTGCCTCGCCTGGTGGGCGAGGGCTGGAAACGGCTCGAGGAGATCGCCCCCGACATCGCCGCGAACGTGCTGCCCCTGGCGTGGGACCCGTCGCCTCTCGTGGAGGCGTTGTTGAACACTCCCTCGACCTTCGTGCACGGCAACTGGAAGTTCGGCAACCTCGGGACCGCGTCCGATGGCCGCACGGTCGTGATCGATTGGGAGTCGCCCGGACGGGGCCACAGCTGCGCTGACCTGGCGTGGTACCTGGCTATCAATTCGGCTCGCCTCCCGCAGTCCAAGGAAGCGGCGATGGAAGGGTTCCGCGCCGCGCTCGAACGCCACGGCGTCGACACGGCACCGTGGTGGGAACGCCAGATGGCCCTGGCGCTCCTCGGGGCGCTCGTGCAATTCGGGTGGGAGAAGGCGCTGGGAGACCGCAACGACGAACTGGATTGGTGGGGCCGCCGGGCCGCCGCCGGCCGCGCCTTCTTGTGACCGCAAAACCGGCCCCGCGCCGCGACCGGCGGTTCGCCCGGCGGTGACGCCGCCGCGGCGATCTATCCTGCGAGGTCGATGGCCGCCCAACAACCACCGGGCCATCTGCGGGTTCGGCTACTGAGCGGCACCCTCGTCGATGGGCTCGACGACCGTGGCGTCGGCACGCGCAAGGCCCGAACCCTTCTTCGGGTGCTGGCGGTGGCCCGGGGGCGACCGGTCCGGGGGGAGCGGCTCATCGAGTACCTCTGGGGTGAGCGCGCCCCCGAGGCGCCGGCGGATCAGTTGGCTGTGCTCGTGAGCCGCCTGCGGCGCGTGGTCGGGCCGGATCGCCTCCAACACCGGGCTGCCGGGTACTATCTGAACGTCGATGAACTCGATCTCGACACGCTCAGCGCGGAGGTCGACGCCGCGGTCTCGGCGTACGGCACCGGTGACGTCGACCAGGCGGTGGTCTTGGCCGAACGGGCGCTCGGTCGAGTCGACACCGATGCGAACGCGGAGGATGGGGACGCACCGTGGTTCGTGGCCGAACGAGCCACCGCGTCCCGGTTGGCCGAACGAGCTCGGGTGCTCCTGGCCGAAGACGCCATCGCCCGAGGCTTGCCGGAGCGGGCCGTCGTGCTCGGCGAGCGGGCCCTGAACGCCGATCCACTCGATGAATCGGCGCTGCGGATCGTGATGCTGGCGCACAGCGCGGCCGGCCGGCCCGGCGTCGCGCTCAGCGCCTACACGCGCATGCGCGCCCTCCTCGGAGAGGAACTCGGAGTCCTGCCGTCAGCGACTACTGAAGCGGTCCATGACGCCATCGTGCTGCAGACGCCCGGCGCGGGGCCGGCGCCTCCGGTCCCTGATGAGCGGGTCGAGTTGCCGGGACGGGCGGCGGAGCTGCAATCGCTTGATGATCTCCGCTCGGCCATCACACCGGGCCGGGCTCTTTACGCCGAAGTAGTCGGCGAGGAGGGCATCGGCAAGACGACGCTGCTTCAATCCTGGGGAGGGGGCGCAGGGGCGATGGTGGTCTCCTGTCATCGGGTGATTCGCTCGCTCCCGTTGCAACCGCTCATCGACGCGCTCATGGCGCTCGACCGGGCTCGCTTCGGCGGGGGCGCTTTCCCTCTCGAGCGGGTGCTCGGCGGGGTCGGGCCGAAGGGCGACGAGACGCCCCTATCGTTCCTCGGGGCCGGGGTGCTAGCCGAAGCCGACTTGATCGCATCGATGACTTCGGCGCTTGATCGCCTTGGCGCCGTTACTCCTCTGCTGCTCGTAGTTGACGACGCCGACAATGCCGATTCACTCATGATCGACGTCCTAGACCGAGTACTCGCCCGACCGCCCCGCGCCGGCGCCCTAGTAGTCACGACTCGCCATCCCGGTCGAGCCGTGCGACTGCGTGCACCCGATGTCCGGCTCGAACCAGGACCGCTCGACCTCGATGATGTCGCGCTGGTCGTGGGTGAGGACCGAGCGGTGGCGATCTTCGGTCGATCCGGAGGCCATCCGCTGTTCGTCGCCGAACTCGCGGCCGGCGTGCTCGATGCCCAGCTGCCGAACTCGCTGATCGAAGCCATGCGCATTCGGGCCGAGGCGTTGGGTGAGGCGGCAGTAACCCTGCGGGCCGCGGCGGTGCTCGGTTCGGAGATCGATCTCGACCTTCTCGCGGCGGTCACCGAAACGTCAGAAGCTACGACGCTCACTCGCCTCGAGGCGGCCTTCACCCACCAGTTCCTCGGCGAAGTAGGACCGACTTTTGCCTTTCGTCATGAACTCGTGCGAGAAGCCCTCGCCGCCTCGACGACAGCCAGCCGCCGCGCCTACCTCCATCGCGAGGCGGCGCGTTGGCTGGACCGCCGAGGAGCCGCCGATCCGTTGCGGATCGTGTACCACGCCCGACTCGGCGGAGAGTCGGCACTGGCGGCGCAGGCCCTGGGCGCGGCGGCGAATCTGGCCCTGCAGCGGTGGGCCTGGGCTGAGGCCGAGCGCCTTCTGGACGAGGCCCTTACCCTCGAAGGAGGGCCGGCCCTCTTGACGGCCCGAGCCCGCGTCCGCCTCGCCCGAGGTCTCTACGGCGCCGCTCTCGACGATGCGCTTACGGCGGCCGTGAACGGTGGCGGTGCGGATGCGCTCGAGGTGGCCGGATGGTCGACGTATTACGCCCGTGATTTTGCCCAAGCGGCCCGTTTGGCCATCGACGGCCTGGCCCTCGCCACCACCGACGAACAGCGCTCCCGCGCCCTCCTGCTGGCCGGGCGCATCCACCACAGCAACGGCGACTTGGCCGCCGCGGCCGATCGCTATACGGCCGCGGAAGCGCTCGCCGGGCCGCCTGACCTGGTCGCGACCCGGATCTGGCGCGGGGCCTTGCTGATTCACCTCGGTCGACCCGCTGAGGCCCTCGAGGCATTGACGGTGATAGATCACTCGCCGGCCGTCGCCCGCCATCCCTATGCCAACGTTCATGCCAGCCTGGTTCGCGGTCAGGCCCTGGCCTTGCAGGGCCAATCCGGCGCCGCCTTGCGCGTGTTTAACGATCTCGATCGCGAGCTTGCCATTCGCGGCATCGAACGGTTCGCGGGCCGCCTCGAGAACTGGACGGCGTGGGTGCTGCGCAACCTCGGCGCCCACGGATCGGCCGACGATGCCAACCGCCGATCGGTCGAAATCGCCAGTCGCTGCGGCCTGGGCGAAGCATGGGCCAACGCGCTGCTCGATCTCGCTGACGCGGCCATACGGGCCGCTGATCCCGACCTGGCCGTGACTCTTCTCGCGGAGGCGGCCACCCACGAGCAATCGGACCATGCCTTCCGCTGGCGCCACTCGCAGCGTCGGTTGTTGCTCGAAGCTCGCCTGGCCCTGAGCACCCATGACGCGCCGGGCGCGCAAACCGCCCTCATCGCTCTGGGGGTTTTGCGCGGGACCAACTGTACCGACCGCTACGACGCCCTGGCCGCGGTACTACAAGCTCGCGTCGATATTCAGCTCGGACGCGAGATCGAGTTGGCCGCGCTTGACCCGACCCTGCGGATCCTTCCTCGTGTGGCCGGCCTCGAAACGTGGTGGCTCGTCGGCGAACTCGCGGCCGACCTCGGTTCCGACACGCTGTGGCAGAGCGCGGCCGACGCCCTGGGCCGCCTCATCCGAGGCGCGGGCGATCATGGCACGGTCGCCGCCGCCGTGAACGGCCGGCGCCTGGATCGTCTGCGGCCGTGAATCACTCCATCCGTTCCAATGCCAAACTGCTCGGGTGCACCGCCCACCCCGAATCGAGCCCGGCCCGGGCCAGGAGTCGGTGTGGGACTATCCCCGTCCGCCGCGCCTCGAACTGTCGAACTCCCTGATCGAGATTGTACTTGACACGGTGACGATCGTGCGCACCACCGAGGCGTGGCGGGTGTTGGAGACGAGCCATCCACCCGTGTACTACCTCCCGCCCGGCGACATCCTCCCCGAAGTGTTGCGCCCCAGCGGGCGGCGCCCATCGGTGTGCGAATTCAAAGGGGTTGCGCTGTACTTCGACGTGGAGGCAGGAGACACCTTGGTGACCGACGCGGCGTGGGCCTACCCCCGACCCAACCCCGCCTTTTCGGCGATCACCGATCACGTTGCCTTCTACTCGCACGCCATGGATGCCTGTTACGTCGACGGCGAATTGGTACGGGCCCAACCGGGTGGGTTCTACGGCGGTTGGATCATGGCCAACATCGTCGGCCCGTTCAAGGGCACACCCAACACCTACGGTTGGTAAACGGCCTGTCCCTGAGGGTCCGAGACGAGTGGGCCGAGGGCTTGATTGAGGTTGCCGCTGCGGAAACCCTCGAGGTCGAGCGTGACGTACCGATATCCCACATGTTTGATCGCGTCAATGACTTCGAGCCGCTGTGCCATCAATACTTCGAAATCCGAAGTGGGGACCTCGATGCGGGCGGTGTCGTCATAATGCCGGACCCGCAACTGCGGTAACCCCAGCGACCGCAAGGCGGCTTCGGCGCGGTCCACCATCGACAGCCGTCCGAGGGTGACCGGCGTGCCGTACGGCAATCGTGACGAGAGGCAGGCGGCCGCGGGCCGGTCCCAGGTACGCAGACCCGCTTCGTGTGACAGGGCGCGCACATCGGTCTTGGTCAGTCCGGCGTCGACGAGCGGGAATCGGGCCCCCCGCTCGGCCGCCGCCCTCTGCCCGGGGCGATGGTCACCGAGGTCGTCGACGTTGACGCCGAGCACGACAACGGCCCGGTTGGCGATGGCGGCCGGCGCCATCACGTCCATGAGCTCGGCTTTGCACCAGTAGCAACGGTCGCCGGCGTTGGCGACGTAGAGCGGGTTGGCCAGCTCATTGGTGGCGACGCGCCGCCACGGGATATCGCATTCCGAGGCCAGTTCACGACAGTGTTCGAGTTCACCCGTAGCCAGGGACGGTGAATCGGCGGTGACTGCTTCGACGCCATCGCGGCCGAGGACGGTCCGAGCGGCCCACGCCAAGAAGGCAGAGTCGGTCCCCCCGCTGAAGGCCACCATGACCCGGCCTCCGTCTGAGCCCAGCGCAAGAAGAGCGGCCTGCAACGCCTCCCATCGGGGAGCGAGCGCGAGCGTCGGCGTGAACGCCATACCGTGAGGCCTGGCCAACTAACCTGCCCGATTCGTGAACCGGCGACGCTGCGCGCTAGGGGCGGGACTGGTTGTCATTCTGCTCATCGTGGGGTTGGGCGCGGGTTGCTCGAACCACTCGTCCCAGCGGCCAGAGGCTACACGGCTTCGTCGCCCCCGGCCCACGGCCACGGTGCCCATCACCGTGGCCCCCAAGCAATTCGTGATCGGGCTGGTGACCGGGACGGTCGACGCCCCCACCCGCCAGGGCATGATCCGCTCGGCCGAATTGGCCGCAAGCCATGTCAACGAAGACAACCGGTTGCCGGGTTGGCGGCTCGAACTATCGGTTGTCGACGCGACGAAACCCGATCTGGCGGCCAAGGCCGTCCGCAAACTGGCCGATCGTCGGGAGGTGGCAGCCATTATCGGGCCCGGGGATTTGGCGACGCAAGCCAAACTCGACGAACGTCCCCTCACCATCGCGACGGTGCCCATATCTGAGATCTCGCCGGGGCCCCTCTCGATGGCGGCGTTCGTCGAGGACTACGCCGCGTCCGAGGTCGCCGACCCTCCCGGACCACTCGGACCGGCCACCTACGCCGCCATAGTCCAACTCGTGGCCGACGCCGCGCCGGCCATGGCCGGGTCAGAACCCGACAGGGCCAAACTGGCCGCGGCGGTCGCTCAGCGATTGGCCGCCGTGGCTACACCTAGTACGACCTCGACCTCGTCCACCAGACCGGTCACGAACGAACCGAATTCGGCGTAGACCGCGGAAGCTTCGTCAAATCGCATCGTATAGACGACCTGCTTCAAATCGGCGGGATCACGGGCGAACAGGGTGACTCCCCACTCGTAGTCGTCAACCCCGCTCGACGCCGTGATGAGCTGCACGATGCGGCCCGCGAACTTGCGCCCTGAAACGCCGTGCTCGCGCATCAACCGTTCGCGGTCGGCCAACGCCAGCGTGAACCAATTGCCGTCGTCGGCCCCGATCCCGCGTCGCTTCGACATCGGATAGAAACACATGGCTCGCATACCTTCGGGCGGTAAGGTGGGATAGAGCCGCGGCTTCAGCATCTCCTCGGACAGACCCTTGGCATACTCCGAAACTTCGGTGAAGCTCAAGTAGCTGTCGACCAAGGCCAGCCCTGCGGCCTGCAGCTCGCCTTGCAGCCGCCGTAGTCGCCACAGATCGGGGCCGAGCACCAGCGTGCCGACATCGGCCTTATGGCCCAGGACGGCGCTGGTTATGACCTGGTGGCCGTCGCCCTGGCAGGCCTTGACGGCGGCCACGACGGCCTCGGCATCCATATGTGGCGTCAGCCGCCAGAACAAGTGCAGCACTCCCCAGCCGACCGACGGTGAAAGCGGTTCCATGCCCGTACGTTACGCTCGTTGTTCGTGTTCGCTGGGCGGTCTCTCCGACGGCGTCTCCCGTCTCACCTCGGACGCTTCGGCGACGGCCGAATTCATTGGCCGCGTCGCCCGAACGCTCATTCGTGGACTCGGTCGCAGACCTGGCTGGCGGTGCGGGCGATGGGTGTGGCCGCGGTCTTCGTGTCGGGGTTTGTTGCTCCCGCATCGGCGGTCCCGGTGACCGTGATCGAGGGCCGGGGTTGGGGCCACGGAGTGGGCATGTCCCAAGACGGTGCGTACTGGCTGGCCCAAGCTGGACAGAGCCACATCCAGATCCTCGCCCACTTCTACCCCGGCACGAAGCTGGCGAAGCGCGGCGGTGAGGTGCGGGTGCCCGTGTTCTCGGGCGGTTTTTCGTTTCTGCTTCCACAAGGAGGGATGGTCGACGGCCAGGAGGTGCCGGCTGGGTTCACCGGCACAGCCCGCGCGGGGGCGGCTTCGACCGCTCCCGCCCCTACGAACGGTCCCGCAGCTACGGCCGCTGAGGGCGCGACTGTGGGCCTCGGCCCGGTGCAACTCATCGCCGCCATCCACACCCAAGCTTCGGAGGGGGCCGTCCGCGTCCAAGCTTCTGACGGTGCAGGACCCGGCGGTGCCGTGGTGGCAGCCACCGCGCCTACCACCTCGACCGTCGCGGTGCCCGCGGCGGTGTCGGGGCCGGCGCCGGTGGTGGGGTCAGGACCGGTGGCCGGGTCGGGCGAAGCACCCGTGGCCGACCCCCGCGTCGAACCCCCGGTCGAACCCCCGACTTCGGTCGCCGAGCCCGTGACGATCGTCGGTACGATCGCACCGGGAGCGGCCCTGGCCGGCGGCCTCACACCGAGTCCCCCGCCTGCAGGGCAGATCGGCGAACCCGGGACCGCAGGTGAACCGGCCACCAGTCGACCTTCGGTCTCAGACTTGGCGGTGCCACCGGGCGCAACGGTTCGGATTCGGGCCGCCGACGGGGGCGTCGTCGGCGCCGGGGGCAAGCGGTTCCGCGGCACGCTCGAGATCACCAACCAAGGCGGCCTGCGCGTCGTCAACGAACTCGATATGGAGGACTATTTGCGGGGGATGGGCGAGATCGGCCGCGGCCTTGGGTACCCGCCCGCGGCGTTGCGGGCGCAAGCGGTGGCGGCGCGCACGTATGCCTTTCGGACGATGGCGACCCAGGGTCAGATTTGTGCCTCCGATCGGTGTCAGGTGTATCTGGGCGCGCAGGCCGAGTACCCGGCCATGGACGACGCGGTGGCCGCCACTCGCGGCCAGGTCCTGACCTACGGGGGAAAGTTGGCCGCCGCTTTCTTCTCCGCTAGTGGAGGGGGTGAGTCGGCCACCGTCGAAGAGGGTTTCGGGGGGGCCAACTTGGCGTACCTCGTCGCCACGCCGTACCTCACGGGCGATCTCAGGGAGTGGTCTCTCTCGGCCCCGCCGGCCGAATTCGGCCGTCGGCTTGGCTACCCGGGGACCGCTACCGCGGTTGAAGTATCGAGGGCCGGCCCGTCCGGACGGCCCCTCGAGATCACCATTTCGGGCTCGGCGGGGGCCCGGCGCCTTGGCGGCCTGGCGGTGAAGAAAGCGTTGCGTTTGCGTTCGACCCTGTGGACCATCCGGACCGAGGAAAGCGCAGTCGCGCCGTCACTCCCCGCTGACGGCGGAGGTGCCCCCGACGATGCCCAAGCGGCCCTTTTGGTTGAACCCCGCGACACGGTTGTTGTCGATCCGCCCTCGACTTTGGACCCCTCCACGACCTTCGTTACCACGACCGCCTTGGCCTCGGCGCCCACCCTGTTAGTGCCCGCCCCCAGCCCGGTCAATCCTTCCGCGTCGGCCTCGGCGCCCTCATCGGTCTCGGCTGCGAGCCTCCCTTCAGCCCAGGCTTCCGCCGGCGGTCCAATCCCCGACTTGCTGCTGTGGGGGTCGAGCGCGCTGGGGTTCGGACTGGTCGGATTTGCACTGTGGCGTTGGTTCCGAGGGGTCAAACACCCGTAGTGCCTTGACCACACACCCCTGCTCTGTCTCGTCGGCCGGATGACGTCGCTGCCGGCGTCCTCGTCATCGCGTTTGGGCACGGCAAGCGCGTCTTCCTGCGTCCTTGG
>JANYDT010000225.1 GCA_025359845.1 Acidimicrobiia bacterium | reverse complement strand
CGTGGACGAAGTCGGCGGTGCCGTCGTCGACGTACTCGCCGGTGCCGTCGTCGTCGCCGCTACGGCAGGCAGCGTCGTCACCGTCACCACCGGACCCGTCGCCCCGACGACAATCGCAGCCGACGAAATAGTCGTGGTGGTGGATGTCGTCGAAGTCGTGGTGGTGGTGCTGGTGGTGGTGGATGGAGCGCTGGTCGAAGTCGTGGAAGTCGTAGGCGACTCGGTCGCACCGAATCCTCCAGGGGGCGTAATGATTGCGCCGCCTTGTGGCCCCAACACACCCAAATTTGGCGGGTTCAGATCCTGTCTTGTGACTACTGCGTCATGTTCCTGCAGTGCGGTGGGATGGGTCCATCCGAGCGTGGCCGCGAAATCGTCATTCTTGCCGAGGTCGAACGCTTGGTCAATACCATGGCCCAGGTCGAAATCTCGTCCCGGCGGGGAAGGAAGACCACCGCCGTTAAATTCGTCCCGAAACGGCAACAACATCCACTTCTCGAGACCGGATACCATATGGAACGTGAACCACCCGGCCTTGGCCGTGTTGTTCGTTCCTAAATAAAGTCTCAATGGGCCGCCGGTACCTGTCAATATACCATTCGACTGCTTTGCGGGTGGCAGAATCCCTCCGTCGTATCCGAAGCTGAGTTCGGACGCACTGCTACTCGCCTCTATGGTGCGCAAATTGGGCGGCCTAATCTTCCCTTCCTGGAAGTAATGCGCCCATCGACCGGCGTAACACGACTCGACAATGAGCTTGAACTTCTGTCGAGGAAACCGGCTGAAAACGAAACGGAGATCTTTAGCCGTGAAAACCGCCTCGTTAAAGAGAGAGACCGCCGGGAGTTCGCTTGTGACGGCCACCCTACCTAAATTTCTGACCTCCTTCTCGGTGGCCAGTTCCTCCGGAGTTGCTGGGGCACGATAGCCGTGCGCGGTAATCCATATGGTCACATCTTCACACCGCGGATCTTTACCGGTTAACTCCCCGACCGCTTTCTCGAGTTCAGCCGCGGTTTTCGCATCCTTTTTAGGTATGAGCCACTTGTCGGCGAATTCCTCAATGAGCTTGTCGCTAGCAACAAACGTCTCTGCTTTGGGGTCGCGCAGCACGACGATACATTCCTTGGCGAACGGCAAGGGGTTGGTATTGGTCTGCGATTGCAAAAGTCGTAGCGGGGCAACCAGGGAAGCGGCGTGGCTAAACCACCGAGCGGGTCTTGACAGGAACGATTTCGTGGGAGTTTCCGGCCCGACGCTTGCCGCAGTCGGCGCCGCGGCCGCATCGGGGGGCGTGTACAGCGTCCGGGTGAAAGTCGCCGGCCGAAGATTGATCTCGGGACCCCACCAGAAATCCAGGCGCGACGCGATGCGCCCGGTTCGAGCGTCCACGGCCAGCAAGACACTGGGATGCTCGAAGTACGCTCCCGGCGCCAGGTCCATCCAAACAACCCAGGAGTCGGACTTCAAGATGACCGGGCGCATCTTGCGTACGGTGGATTCGCCCGCTTTGTTCTTCACAACACGGGCTTCGGCTTGGGTGGACGGGCCGTCCTGACCCAGCCGCGTTCCCCTCCTGAGCGCGCCGTCCAAACCGAATACGGCAACCCGGCTCTGAGTGTTCTGGGGCGCCAAAGCGGCCAGGGCGATCCGATCGGCTGCATCACGACCGATCAGGGTCGCGGGTGGCGCCGCATGCGAGGCGGTGGCAACGAAGGAACTGGCCACGAGGCTGACCGCCGAGATCAGCGCCGTCACCCAGCCGAGCCGGCTCCCGACACTCCGTCGCCTCATGTGACTCATCTCCTTGCGGTAGAAATGCAGTCATGGGAGTATGACACGGCAACGGTTCGGGTGCCCGTGCAGTCGTCGAACGCGTTACGCCAGACGTGAGGGCACGACTACGGACAAGACGCCCGGTTCGTGACGCAACTCCAGGCGTTCGGTATCGCCCAGGTGGTCACCATCGACTTGCCAAGGGAAGGGGCGGTGGCCGTGGACGACCATGGAGTCCAACCCCTCCACCACATCGACGTGGCGAAGTTTGGCGAGCCGTCCGCCGCCTCGAGCGGCGGCCAGAGTGGCCCGCACGGTGCCGGCCAGGCCGAGCCGGCTGAGGTTCACGAGACCGAGCGGATCGTCGAGTCCGATACCGGGGATGAGCGACAATGCCCGGCCCCCGAGAAATGTGTAGGGATCGGTATTTATAGCCACCGCGAATAGGCCATCCATCGATCGCCCATCGGGAAGGGTGACCGAAAAAGCGGGAGTCCCTCGGTCGTAGTGACGCGCCCACGTAGCCATCGCGGCGTAGATGAAGAGCGGATGGCCAAGCCAGCGCTTTAGCGTGCCGCGACGCTCCACTTGGGCAACCACGGCGGCGTCGAAGCCCATCCCGACGTGGAAGCAGAAGAACCGGCCGTTCACGTTGCCGAGCCCAATACGCCGTATGTGGCCGACTTCGGCCGCCCCGACCAGCTGATCGGCCGCCGCGACCAGATCATTGGTGACTCCGAGAGTACGAGCGAACACGTTGGTCGACCCACCCGGCAACACGCCCATGGTGATAGGTCCTCGGGCCAAACCGTTGGCCACCTCATTTACGGTGCCGTCGCCGCCGAGGCTGATCACGAGCCCAAAGCCGGCGGCGCCCGCGCCCTGGGCGAGACGCGTTGCATGGCCCCTACGGTTGGTCTCGGCCACGGTCAAATCGAACGCAGCGGCGAGCACGTTTTGGACCACCACTCGATTACGCGCGGAAACACCCGTGGCGGATGGATTGACAATGAGGAGGGCCTTCGGCAAGGGGCGGCTTCCGTACGAATCGATTGGCCAGAAATTGTGATGTTGGCCACATTGGACGAGTCGCGCTCGTGATGGTTTCACGAGCAGCGTGGGTGCGCAACAATAGGACTCCACGACCGTCCGTCGTTGAACTTGTGTCGCCACGAACACGATTTCCCTAACCAAAGGGTTATCGCGTCGGCAGAAGATGCCTGGGTTTCATTAGGGTGACCGTCGGTGACGCTCATAAAGCTGAAAGTATTCGTGCCCGTGGCCCGACTCGGGTCGGTGCAGGCGGCCGCCGTCGACCGAGCCGGCATCGCATCCGCGGTGGAACTCCTGGTGGAAGCCGACGGGGCCCACGGCCGCTCACGAAATCACCCGCTCGTCGTGTCGCCCGCTCGAGCGCCTTGGCAGCTCGGAGGTGTATGGTCCGGACAAGGTAACACGGAGAACCTACGCACCGAGGAACGGAGGCCACATGGGCCGGTTTCATCATCACGCTGACGGGACTGCACATACTCATGACTTACTCCCTGCGGACAGGACTGCACCAGATTCGGTCGACCGGCACCACCCGGCGGGTGACCATTCGGGCTACGAGACGGGAAGATTGCGCGTCGATGTGCTGGCGCGGATTTTCGGCGAGAACGACCGAGCGGCCGACACCAACCGCGAGCTGTTCCGAAGCGCCGGAGTAAAGGTCGTCAACCTGATGTCTTCGCCCGGCGCCGGCAAAACCGCGCTGTTGCGGGAAACCCTCCTCCGACTACAGACCGTGGCGCGTATCGGGGTGATCGAGGGAGACATCGAAACGGCGCTCGACGCCGATCGGCTGGCCGGGCTCGGCGCGCCCATTGCGCTGGTCAACACCGCTCGCGGCTTCGGCGGCGAGTGCCACCTCGATGCGACGATGGTCCGCTCCGCGCTCGCTCGTCTGCCCCTCGACGAGCTCGACCTGCTGATCGTCGAGAACGTAGGCAACCTTGTCTGCCCGGCGGAATTCGACATCGGTCAAGACGTTCGAGCGATGGTATTCAGCGTCACCGAAGGCGAAGAGAAACCGCTGAAGTACCCCGTCATGTTCCGAGCAGTCGACCTGGTGGTGGTCAACAAGATTGATCTTTTGCCCTATCTAGACTTTAAGATGGACTGTTTCTACGTAAATCTGCGCAACGTCAATCCTGACGTGGCGGTGATCGAGTTGTCAGTCAAAACAGGTGAGGGGCTCGACCGCTGGTGTCAATGGCTGACAACGATCCTCACGTGAGACCGAATGATTCTGCTCACTCACTCCCGCCGAGATTCGCCGATCCGCTCAGCCGTCGGTCGAGACCTCCAGCGACGTAACGAGCAGTTCGTTGCCGCTCACGACATCGATCGCCGTCGATCCGCAACTTCCACAGCGAAAAATCGGCTCATCGAGTTCGGTTCGCCCCTGACAATTGCGGCATTCGATGACACCGGCCACTTCGCGGACTTCGAGCCGCGCGCCTTCGAAGGGGGTGCCGAACACGACCATCTCCCAGCAGTGAACAAGGGTGTCAGGTACCGCCTGGCGCAGATGACCGATGTCGACGCGAACGAGTTCGACGGTTCGGCCTGCGGCCGCCTGCTGGGCGATCTTCGCTATCGCCGAACAAAGCGAGACTTCGTGCACGGAGCTGACCTTAGGGTCAATACGCCTGAGCTTGGCGCGGCCTCGCCGAATTACCGCAAATCGGTCGAAGCACGTTTGAAAGTCACCCACCGTTGGGTACAGAACTTATACCGCGCCATACACACCGGCACGTCCGGGAGCGCGGGGAGCCGAAAACGCAATGACTGACCACCAGCAGGCCGATCGGGGACGCCACGAAATCGATCGAGGGCACTCCAGCCCCCGCCACGATGGACGCGACGAGAACTGGAGGCGCAAAGGTCTCTCCCGATTCGAGTTGGCCGCGCCAAGGCACTTTCTACTCCCGGCCATTCTGCTGCTGCTAGCCGAGGAGCCCCGCCATGGCTACGGCTTGGCCCAGAGCTTAAACGAGCTCCGGGTCGGACGAGTTGATCGGCCAGGTGTGTATCGAGCGCTGGCCCAACTGGAACGCGATGGGCTCGTCACCTCATCACCGGAGGCCTCCAGGGCGGGATCGGGACGCCTTGCGTACTCGCTCACCGACGACGGAGTTCATGTCCTTCGGAGCTGGATGGGCGTGATCAAGCAGGAGCGTGACGGTCTCGATCGGGTGCTTCGACGCTATGTCGCAACCGGAACTGTCGACGCCGTGCTGGCCGAGGTGGAGGGTCGATGGCACAACGTCACGGCGACGCCTTGGTCGCCCGTCTCGTCGACCTCACGCCCCGTCTCGTCGGCTTCACCCCTCGGCTCCGACCCACCGGCATGTGTCCCCGTCCACGAGCCCGCCCTTCTCCAAGTTCATTGGGGCGCGGGCGATCCGGTCGGGCGAAATCCACCCACCAGGTTCAGCGTGGTGCCCCAACGTTCCGTCGTGCTCATCGAGGCTCGTTCTTCGGTAGGACCGATCACGTTCGGCGCATTGGGTCTTACGGGCGTCATCGAGGCGACGATCGCAGGCCATCGCATCGACGCTCAGAGCGCGCCCCGTGCTCATCTCGAAGTCGATGTCGCCCAGTTCCAATCCGGCAACAGTCTCTACGACGCGGAACTGTTGCGCCGGATCGATGCCCGGCGGCACCAGAAGGTTGCCCTGGAACTTCGGGCTTGCACTCCGCTCGGTGAGACGGGCCGGTTTCGCCTGGAGGGGACGGCGACCTTTCATGGCGTGACCAGACCACTCGAAGGTACCGTCTCGGTGACGATGACGCAGAGTCACAAAATCGTGATTCGAGGCGAACAGACGATTGACATTCGCGACTTTGGTGTGGCCTCACCCACCGTGTTGATGCTGCGCATCTATCCAGATGTCGTCGTCAAGTTGCAGATCGAGGCCGAATCTACCTCACTTGAGTGGGACGCATAACGAAGCAGGATATTTCCGAGAGCTCCAAGAAAGGGAAGAGATGGGCATTCTGGTCGTTTTTGCCGCAGGGTACGTGCTGGGCTCGCGGTCCGGCGAGGAAACGCTCGACGGTGTGGTCGACGCGCTCCAGGCAATCCGCCAATCGGAGGAGTTCCATGATCTCGTCAAAGCGGTACGCGTCCACGCCGCGCACTCGTTGCGCAGCGTGGCCTCGATCGTCGAACGGGCCCGCTCCCCCGTACCGGGAGCCAGTGCTGATGACCATTCTCCGTCGAGCGATCTGGTCGACCGGTTCAGACTGATCGTCGGGCGGCGCTGACCGTGAGGTCGTGGCTTACTCCCCGCAGCCCGACGACTTCGCCCGACGAGCCGAGGGCGGCCTCGGCCCGCAGAGCGAAGAGACGCGTCGTCCCGTCAGCACCGATGCTGCGGTACTCGTCCTCGAACGCCTCGCCCGTCCGCACGGCGCTCCACATTGTAGCAAGGACGCGAGCCCGGTCCTCGGCGTGCATCACTTCGAGATGGGCCTCGAGAGTGCCCTCGAATCGGAGCGGATCGATGCCGTGCATGCGGTGCAGTTCGTCGCTCCATTGCACGGCATCGGTTCCGACGTCCCACAACCACCGGCCGACGTGCGCGAGAGTCTCCCATGCCGCAAGACGTTTCTCGACTTCGGCCAATGCCGCTTGCGCAAGGCGGGTCTCCGTGAGTTCCTGGACCACTCCCACCGCGCCGCTCACAACACCGTCAGAATCGTGCACCGGTGCGGCCGACAGCGACACCGGAATGGGCATCCCGTCTTTGCGGCGGAACTCGGTGACAGCCCGATCGACCCTCTCGCCCGCGCGCACTCGCTCCTCGATCGACACCACATCGGGCCGAAGGTGCGGCGGCACCAACGACACCAACAGTTCCCCGACCATTTCGGGGGCCGGGTATCCGAAGATGCGCTCGGCGCCGCGGTTCCAGCTCACGATACGACCGTCGCAGTCCTGGCTGAACAACGCCAGGCTCGAAAGATCGGAGAGGAGGTCAAAAACGGTAGCGGCCCGCTCCGATCGCCGCGGATCTTGCTCCGTCAAGCTCACCGCGCGACCCGCGAGTTCGTCAGGCGCAACTCCGAATATGGCGGCCGCCTCCGGTGTGGCGCGCACGATACGCCCACCGGCCGCCAGCACCAGCACCGCTTCGAATGCGTCGTCGTCGGGAGCGATCATCGATTGCGCACGCTACCCCTCGGCGGGCGGCCGTGGACCGGCGACGTCAGGCGGAAACGGACAGTGCCGCAAACGAATCGGCGTACCGATTCCGGGCGGAGGTGACATCGGTGGCGTCTGAGGGGCCGGAGTCTCAAAGGCTGGAGTCCCGCGACCCGGCCGACATCGGCGAGCCGCTTGCGCTGGCCGCCATGGCCCTCGCCCGTCGCCTCGCCGCCGGCGCCACGCTCTGGTGCGTGGCGCCGGAGTGGCCCGAACATGCCCGCCACGTCGCGGTCGAGTTCGTGCATCCGGTGATCGTCGGCAAGCGAGCACTGCCCGCGGTCAGCGTCCAGGGACCCGACGCGGTGGCCGCCCTGCGGCCGCTGGTACGCGTTGGTGACGCGGTGTTGGCGGTGAGCCCGGGTCATTCGACGACGACGCTCGCGCTCATGCGCCGGGCCGAAGCCTGGGGGGTGATGACGATCTGGATCGGGCACGGCGACCGCGCTGCGACCGCGGCCGCCGATCATGTCCTATGGGTCGACGACGACGACCAACGCTGCGTCCACGACGGCCGCCTGGTGCTGCGCTATCACGTGCTGTGGGAGCTCACGCATGTGTGCTTCGAGCATCCTGGGCTGCTCATCCCCTCGTCGTGCGAACCCGACGAAGTCTGTATTACGTGCTCTGACGAAGGCCGCTTGGGCGAGATCATCGTCGCAGGGACGCGCACAGCGAGCGTGCGCACGGCGCGCGGGGTCGAGACCATCGACACGATGATCGTCGACCCGCTGGCCCCGGGCGACCTCGTGCTGATTCACGCCGGTTCGGCAATCTCGGTGGTAGACGGATGACCGATTTTCTGTATCCGTTCATCGACGCGGACGAACGCGATGCGGGCCCCCTTCTCGCCGACCTGGCGGCGTCCGCGCGCGACAAGCAGACAGTGAGCACAAGGCTGACCCAGAAGACCCTCGAGCGCAACGCGCCGGCGTTGCGCGCCATAGCGTCCGAAATGGCCGATCGTCTGGTTCGCGACGCTCGCGTGTTTGTATTCGGGAACGGCGGCAGCTCGACCGACGCGGTCTCGCTGGCTGCGTTGTTCGCCACGCCGCCCTGGGGGCGTCCGCTGGCGTCGCGCAACCTCGTCGACGACTCTGCGGTGCTCACCGCGCTGGGCAACGACGTCGGCTTCGATCTGATCTTCTCGCGGCAGTTGATCGCTCACGGTCATCCCAATGACGTCGCCATCGGTTTTTCCACCAGTGGCAACTCCAGCAACCTGTTACGCGCCTTTGCCGAAGCTTCCGGTCGCGGCCTTCTCACGGTAGGTCTTGCCGGCTACTCGGGCGGCGAGATGGCCGGGTCGCCCCACGTGAAGCATTGCCTGGTCGTCGACGCTGACAGCGTCCACCGTATCCAGGAAGCCCAAGCCGCGCTTGGCTTTGCTCTATGGGAGGCGGTCCAAGCCCGGCTGTCGAACCCGCACGAGCCGCTAACCCTGACTTCGCCAAGCTCGATTTCCCAACCCCGAGAATGACCGACGAGGAGCACCGACCATGACTGCACAAGGTGATCGAGAAACGGCGGTGCTGGAACGCATCGAGGCCTTCCGGCGCCGCCGACCGCGTCTGCTCGATGAGGTGATCACGATGGCCCACGGCGCCGGGGGCAAAGCGTCGGCCGCGTTGATCGACGCCGTATTCGTCGACGCGTTCGCGTCCCTCAAACAAGGTCCGCTGACCGACGGGGCGATACTTTCATTGTCGACCGGAATGCGCCTGGCGTTCACCACCGATTCGTTCGTCGTCAAACCGCGACGGTTCCCCGGAGGTTCTATCGGGCATCTCGCGGTGCACGGGACGGTCAACGACCTTGCTGTTTCCGGTGCAACGCCGCTATGGCTCTCGGCCGCGTTCGTCATCGAGGAAGGATTTGCGGTCGAGGAACTGCGCGGAATCGCCGCGGATATGGCCGAGGCCGCGGCACAGGCCGGCGTCCTCATCGTCACCGGTGACACCAAAGTCGTCGACAAGGGGGCGGCCGATGGCGTGTACATCACCACGGCCGGGGTCGGCGTGCTTCCGGACGGCCTCCAACTTGGCGCAGACCGGGTGCGGCCGGGTGATGTGGTGCTTCTCTCGGGCACCATGGCCGACCATGGCATGGCCGTGATGCTGGCCCGAGGAGACCTAATGCTCGACGCCGACATCCGCTCCGACACGGCTCCCCTGGGCGACCTCGTGGCCTCACTGTTGCGCGCCGCGCCATCGACACGTTGGATGCGCGACCCGACCCGCGGCGGCGTAGCCACGGTCTGCAACGAACTAGCGCGAGACGCCAATCTCGCGGTCGTGCTCGACGAGGTTCTGCTGCCGGTCACTCCAGCGGTGACCGGGGCGTGCGATCTTCTCGGAATCGATCCCCTCTACGTCGCCAACGAGGGCAAGGTCGTGGCCGTCGTTGCGCCGCAGGAGGCCGACGCGGCGTTGGTCGCCATGCGCTCGCATCCCCTGGGTCACAACGCCACCAGGATCGGCGAGATCAAGGTCGAGCCAGAAGCCATCGTGGTGCTGTTGACCACGTTCGGCGGCACCCGGATCGTCGACATGCTTGTCGGGGATCCGCTGCCGCGAATCTGTTGACGCCCGTGGACCTCGACGCCGTCTTCGTGGCCGGGCCAACCGCGCGCATGCAGGTACGCGTCACCGGGCCGACCCTGCGCACGCAGGTTCGCGTCACCGGAACGGTGCAAGGAGTGGGTTTTCGTCCGTTCGTGTATCGCCATGCGGTCTCCCTCGGCTTGCGCGGCCAGGTCCTCAACGACAGCGAAGGGGTCCTCATTGATGTCGAGGGTGACCCACTGGCAATCGCCGAACTCCTACGACGGGTCAGCGACGACCCACCGCCCCTGGCCCGGGTGAAGACCGTAACGGCTTCGGCGTTGACCCCAGGAGTCGGGCTTGGCGCATTCCGGATCGTGGAGAGCCTTGCCCGCGGCGCCGCGGACGTGCCGGTCAGTGTCGACACCACGACATGTGACGAATGCCTGGCCGAGATCGATGATCCGGCCGATCGGCGCTACCGTTACGCCTTCACGAATTGCACCGATTGCGGACCCCGGTACACCATCGTGCTGGGCGTGCCCTACGACCGGCCGGCCACGACCATGGCCGATTTCGAGATGTGCGAGCTGTGTCGGAGGGAGTACGACGATCCGGCCGATCGACGCTTTCACGCCCAGCCAAATGCGTGCCCCGACTGCGGCCCGCAACTCCAATGGGTGGATATGAGCAACGGCGCCCCACCGGTGCTCGGTACCGCCGCGCTCGACGCGACGATCGCCGATCTCCTGGCCGGACGGATTATGGCGATCAAAGGCATCGGGGGGTATCACCTCGTCGCCGATGCCACCAACGCCGACGCCACTCGCGAGCTGCGGAGGCGCAAGGCCCGCGACGACAAGCCGTTCGCGGTGATGGTCGCCTCACTTTCCGGGGCCCTCGAGGTCGCTTCGGTCGACGCGGCCGCCGCCGCCGCCCTGAGCTCTCTTCGGCGCCCGATCGTGCTGGTTCCGCGGCGACCGGGTACGGCCATTGCCGAGGCCGTCGCCCCCGGCCTCCCCGAACTCGGTGTTTTGTTGGCGTACAGCCCGCTGCATCACCTCCTGCTGGCCGGCACACGACGGCCTCTGGTGATGACTAGTGGCAACCTCAGCGACGACCCGATCGCCCATCATGACGACGACGCGGTCGGCCGCCTGGGTCCACTCGTCGACTCCATGCTCATCCACAACCGTCCGATCCACATCCGCTGCGACGATTCTGTCGTGCGGGCCACGCCGACGAGAGTCCAGACGCTGAGACGCTCGCGCGGGTTCGCCCCGGAACCTCTCCTCCTCCCATTTCGCTCGAAACGACAGGTATTGGCCGTCGGTGCCGAGCTGAAGAACACCATCAGCGTCGCGAAGAACGATTGGGTCGTGGCCAGCCACCACATCGGCGACCTCGAACACCTGGCCACCTACCGATCGTTCCAGCAAGCGGTCGAGCACCTGGCCCGGCTGTACGGCGTGGTTCCCGAAGTCGTGGCCCACGACATGCACCCCGAATATCTCTCGAGCAAGTACGCCGCCGACCTCGAACTGCCGGTCGTCGCGGTGCAGCACCATCACGCCCACGTTGCCGCCTGCATGGTCGAACATGGGCGCACCAGCTCCGTGCTTGGCATCACCTACGACGGCCTCGGCTACGGCCCCGACGGTTCGCTCTGGGGCGGGGAGATGCTGGTGGCCGACTTCGGGTCGTTCGAGCGGGTGGCCCATCTACGCCCCATGCGCATGCCCGGCGGCAGCGCGGCCATCCGCGAGCCGTGGCGAATGGCCGCCGTCTGGGCGGCCGCCGCCCTCGGGCCACACGCAGCCCTCGAGCGCCTGCGCAACCTGGGCGTCGACGAGACCATCGCGCAAGCCGTCCTCGACCTGGCCTCGGGTCCTTCCTCGCCCTCCACGACGAGTGCGGGACGGCTCTTCGACGCCGTCGCCGCCCTGCTCGGCGGGCGAACAAAGGTGTCTTATGAAGCCCAGGCGGCCATCGAGCTGGAGGCCCTCGCCCGCACGGTTTCGCGGTCGGACGCGCCCCGCTACGGCGGCACAATTACCGTGTCCGACGAACAAGGCATGCTGGTGCTCGACCCGGTGCCGCTCATCGGCGCGCTCGTCGCCGATATCGATCGCGGCGTCGACCGGCGGCTGATGGCGGCGGGTTTCCATGAGGCCCTCGGACGAGCCACCGTCGACGTGGCGGCGACGTGCCTCACCCGGTCGCGACTCGACACGGTGGTTCTCACGGGCGGGGTGTTTCAGAACGCCCGGATGACCGAGGTGGTCGAGACCGGACTACGCGAGCTGGGCGCGACGGTGCTCGTCCCTACGGCGGTGCCGACCAACGATGGCGGCATCAGCGTCGGGCAAGCGGCTATTGCGGCATATTTGTAGCGCCGCCGAGAGGATCTCGCGGTCGAACGCGGAGTCAACCTTGAGAGCGGTGCAAAAGACACTCATTGACAAAGGCCCGGGGCGGCCTTAGGACTGCACCATCCAACGGCGCCGCGGTTACTCAATCGCTACGCCGCCGCTTGTACGCCGACCAGAGTCGGCGACGTGGCCCTAAAGGAGTGACCGTGACGGCTACTGAAGCCCCGCCGGAGGAACTAGTCATCCATGTTCTCTGGCTCAACGCCGGATTGAGCTGTGACGGCGATTCCGTCGCCTTGACGGCGGCGACCCAACCCACCATCGAAGAGATCGCACTGGGCGCGCTGCCCGGACTGCCCAAGATAGCGGTGCACTGGCCGCTGATCGATTTCGAATGCGGGCCGACCGGAGGTGCCGACGACTTCTTGTCGTGGTTCTTCAAAGCCGATCGCGGTGAACTCGAGCCGTTCGTACTGGTCGTCGAAGGGTCGATACCCAACGAGAAGATCAACGGCGATGGATACTGGACGGGTTTTGGTAATGACCCTGCCACCGGCCAGCCGATCACCGTCAATGAGTGGCTCGATCGGCTGGCCCCCAAAGCGCTCGCCATCTTGGCCGTCGGCACCTGCGCCACCTATGGCGGCATTCACGCCATGGCCGGCAACCCCACCGGCGCCATGGGCGTACCGGACTATCTGGGGTGGGGCTGGAAGTCGAAGGCGGGCATTCCGATCGTGTGCGTACCGGGCTGCCCCGCCCACCCCGACAACATGTCGGAGACCATTACCTACCTGCTCTACCAGGCCACTGGTCAGGCCCCGATGATCCCGCTCGACGAAGCGTTGCGACCGCAGTGGCTGTTCGGCGCCACCGTGCACGAGGGATGCGATCGGGCCGGCTACTACGAGCAGGGCGACTTCGCCACCGAGTACGGCTCACCCAAGTGCATCGTAAAGCTTGGCTGCTGGGGACCGGTGGTGAAGTGCAACGTTCCGAAACGTGGTTGGATCAACGGCGTGGGCGGTTGCCCGAATGTGGGCGGCATCTGCATCGGGTGCACCATGCCGGGTTTCCCCGACAAATTCATGCCCTTCATGGATGAGCCCCCAGGAGCCCGGGTCTCGACACTGGCGAGCGGTTTGTACGGAGCAGCCATCCGTAGCCTCCGCAAGATCACGGCCAAGACCCTGGACGAAGAACCCAAGTGGAGAGTGAAGGGCAACACTTTGCTCACCGGCTACAAGAAGGACATGAGGTAAGACGATGGCAACGACAACGCAGCCGGTAGCGCCGAACAACCAACTTCTCGAGATGGCGTGGGACCCGATCACCCGCATCGTCGGCAGTCTCGGCATTTACACAAAGATCGACTGGGCCGCGAAGAAAGTGGTGGAATGCCACAGCACCTCGTCGATCTTCCGGGGCTACAGCATCTTCATGAAGGGTAAGGACCCGCGAGACGCGCACTTCATCACGAGTCGCATCTGCGGTATCTGCGGTGACAATCACGCGACGTGCTCTTGCTATGCGCAGAACATGGCATACGGGGTCCAGCCGCCGGCGCTGGCCGAACAGATCGTCAACCTCGGCGAAGCAGCCGAGTACATGTTCGACCACAACATCTTTCAAGAGAATCTGGTCGGCGTCGACTTTTGCGAAAGGATGGTCGCGGAGACCAACCCTGGTGTACTCGACCTGGCCAACCGGACCCCGTCGCCGCACGCCGGTGAGCACGGCTGCAAGACCATCGGCGACATCATGCGATCGCTCAATCCGTTCACTGGCGAGTTCTACCGGGAAGCGCTGCAGGTGAGTCGCTACACCCGTGAGATGTTCTGCCTAATGGAGGGTCGTCACGTCCATCCGTCGACGCTGTATCCTGGCGGCGTCGGCACGACGGCGACGATTCAACTCTTCACCGACTACGCCAGTCGCCTCATGCGCTATGTCGAATTCATGAAGAGGGTCGTTCCGCTGCACGATGACCTGTTCGATTTCTTCTATGAGGCCATGCCCGGCTACGAGCAGGTCGGAAATCGGCGCGTGCTCCTTGCCTGCTGGGGTGCGTTTCAAGACCCGGCTGTCTGTAATTTCCAATACAAGGACATGACCAACTGGGGCCGAGCCATGGGTGTTACACCTGGCATCGTGGTCGACGGAAAGCTGGTTACCAACGACCTGGTTGAAATCAACCTCGGCATCCGCATCCTGCTCGGCCACTCGTATTACGAGAGCTGGGAGGACAAAGAGATGTTCGTGACCAAAGATCCACTCGGCAATCCAATTCACCGCGATCATCCGTGGAACCAGACCACCATCCCCAAGCCGCAGAAGCGTGACTTCGACGCCAACTACAGCTGGGTGATGTCGCCGCGCTGGTTCGACGGGAAGGACCATCTCGCCCTCGACACTGGCGGTGGCCCGCTGGCCCGTCTTTGGTCGACCGCCCTTTCCGGCCTGGTCGATCTGGGCGGCTACGTCCAGGCCACCGGCACGAGCGTGAAGATCAACCTACCCAAGACCGCCCTGAAGGGCCCGGTCAGTTTCGAGTGGAAGATCCCCAAGTGGGCCAATACCATCGAACGAAATCGGGCTCGGACATATTTTCAGGCCTACTCGGCCGCCGCAGCACTGCATTTCCTCGACCAAGCCCTCGGCGAGGTGCGCGCAGGACACACGAAAACGTGGGAGTCATTCAAGGTACCCGATGAAGGGATCGGGTGCGGATTCACCGAAGCGGTGCGGGGCGTACTCTCCCATCACATGGTGATTCGTGATGGCAAGATCGCCAACTATCACCCCTATCCGCCAACCCCGTGGAACGCCAATCCCCGTGATATCTACGGGACCCCCGGACCGTACGAAGACGCTGTTCAAGGCTGCCCGATCTTCGAGGAGAACGATGTCGAGCACTTCAAGGGCATCGACATCATGCGTACTGTGCGAAGTTTCGATCCGTGCCTGCCGTGCGGCGTGCATATGTACCTCGGCAAGGGCAAGGTTGTCGAGAAGATGCACTCGCCGGCCTCCTACAATCACGACTTGAGATGAGCATGTCGAACGAGCGGGCCATCGGCGACGAGATCGAGCGCAAGCTCGAGGAGTTGCAGACTCGAGTCGACCCCCGCGTTTTCGATCAAACAGTCGAGCTGCTCCAGCTCGTCAACCAGCTCTACGGTGCCGGGCTCGCCCGTACCGTAGAGCTGGCCACCGAACATGCGCCACAGTTCGTCAAGCGGATGGCGGCCGATGAGCTGTTGGCCAGTCTGCTCGTGGCCAACGGCTTGCACCCCGACGAATTGTCGGTGCGGGTCGCAAGGGCGCTCGACGGTGTTCGCCCGTTCCTCGCCGGCCACGGCGGAGACGTCGAGCTGCTCGACATCGACGAGCAGGTGGGCGCGGTGCGGCTGCGCTTGCTCGGGAGTTGTGATGGCTGCCCGTCGTCGGCCATCACCCTTCGCAATACCGTCGAGCGGGCGATCCTCGAGGCCGCGCCCGAGATCGGCATCATTGATGTCGAAGAGCCCACCGCGCCGGCGAAGAAGGGAACGCCGATCTCGCTCACCTCGAAACCAATCGTGGCGTTCGATCCGCTCACCGGGTGCGGCGCCGCGCTGCTCTCGGAAGGCGCCTTGCTTTCGGACGTGAGCGTGTCGTGAGCATCGGGCAACCCATCGGCGCGGTTCTGAAGAGAATCAGCGATATGGCCCTTGCGCCGAAACCGCGTCCGGGCGAACGGTGCGAACTCTGCGCCGCCCTCGTTGCCGACGAGCACGGGCACGTCGTCGATCTCCAGACCCGTGCACTCATGTGCACCTGTCGACCGTGCTACCTGGTGTTCGCCCCCCGAGGCTCCGGAGGCAGCCGATATCGCGCCGTCCCCGACCGATTCTTGTCACTCCCGAGCTTTCAACTGGAGCCGGGCCAGTGGGAGGATCTACAAATACCCGTGGGCGTCGCGTTCTTCTTCATGAACTCCGCCCTCGACCGGGTGGCGGCGTTCTACCCGAGCCCGGCGGGGGCCACCGAGTCGCTGCTCAGCCTCGACACCTGGGCGCAGATCGTCGAGGCCAACCCCGAACTGGCCACGATGGATCCCGATGTGGAAGCTTTCCTCGTCCGCCATGTCGATGCACAGCGCGTCGCCGCACACTCCGATGGAGAGCTCTACAACGGCATCACCGAGAGCTTTCTGGTGCCGATCGACGTGTGCTATGAGCTGGTCGGTGAACTCCGAAGGCTGTGGCGCGGGTTCGACGGCGGAGCCGAGGCACACGGCGCCCTCGAGGCGTTCTTTGATCGAGTCCGCGCCCGGGCTCGTCCGAGGGTCGCGGCCACGGTCGGCCGTTCGTCGTGAAGTCGTCCTTCGTGATGGTCGGCGGTTCGTCGTGAGCCCGGTCGCCTTTGAGATCGTCGGGGCCCGTTTCGAGGCGTACGCCGCAGTGCCGACATTGGCTCTCAGGCTGCGCATCACCGCGGCCGACGCAGAACCCGTCCACGCCATCGCGTTGCGAACTCAGATCATGATCGAGCCGAAGCAGCGCCGTTACGAGGGCGCCGAAGAACGACGCTTGACCGAACTCTTCGGCGAGACCCCGAGATGGGGCGACACGCTGCGTCCGTTTCTCTGGACGAACCTCGCGACGACAGTTACCGGATTCAGCGGGACCACCGAAGTCGACCTGCCCATAACCTGCACCTACGACTTCGAAATTGCATCGGTGAAATACATGCACGCACTCGACAATGGCGAGATACCCATCACAGCGCTGTTCTCAGGCACGGTGTTCGGCCGCACCGCAGCCGGACTCAACGCCCTGCCCGTCTCCTGGAGCGAAGAGGCGAAGTTTCGCCTACCGGTGGCCTTATGGCGCGAGATGATGGACCTCTATTTTCCCAACACCAGTTGGCTTCGCCTGCGACGCGAGACGCTCGATTCGCTCCAGCGCTTCAAGGTGGAGCGCACGCTGACGACCTGGGACGACACGTTCGAGATGCTCCTGAAGGAAGTCGGGCACGACCTATGAATGCGACCGGCGCTGGCACCGCGACCCGCGACCCGTTCGCCGCCGCCCGACTTGTGGCCGACGCCGTCCTGTTCGAGGGCTACGTTCTATACCCCTATCGGGCGTCGGCGCAGAAAAACCAGATGCGGTGGCAGTTCGGCGTGCTGGCTCCTCGAACGTGGACGACCTCTACCGGTTCGGACCGGACGACGATGTGCAGCGAGGTCATCGTCGACCCCCGCGACAACCCGGTTCTGACCGTTCGCATACGGTGTTTACAGGTGCAGCAGCGCCTCGTCGAGGCGGGTACTGACACGACGAATTTTGTTCACGTAACGGCGCTCAACGTGGGGGGGCGGACCCTCGTGGCGTGGGACGAGGCCGTCGAGCACGAGATCGACATCGCCTCGATAGAGTTGGGCGAGGTCACGACGCCCTTCGAACATCACATAAAGTTGCCGGCCGGCGACGAGATCGAACTTCTATTCGATTCGAGCGGCCAGATCGTGGGTCGCCTGGTGCGGCGGCGCGAGCACGTGGACGGACTCGTTCGGGTGACCGCGATCCCCGTCGAGGGCTCCCTCCTCAAGATCACGGTCGCCGTCGAGAACACGTCGGACTGGGATGAGCCGGGGGCCTGTCGCGACGAGGCCATGCTGCACTCGCTTGTCGCCGTGCACACGCTGCTCGCCCTCGCCGGCGGATCGTTCATGTCGCTGCTAGAGCCCCCCGAGTTTGCGCAGCGCGCGGTGGCCGGCTGCATGAACGAAGGAACCTTTCCTGTGTTGATCGGCGGCGCGGGCACGAGTGACGTGATGCTGTCGTCGCCGATCATCTTGTACGACTACGCCGCCGTCGCGCCTGAAAGCGCGGGAGACTTCTGCGATGCCACAGAGATCGACGAGATCCTGGCGTTGCGGGTGATGACGCTGACCGACGACGAAAAGGCCGAAGCCCGCGGCACCGACCCACGGTCGGCGGCCATCATCGACCGCTGCGACGAGATGCCCGACGAGATCTGGTCGAGGCTGCATGGGGCGATCCGCTCGCTGCGCCCGGTCGAGCCGTCCTTGGTGCCCGCGGTGGTCGACCCGGTCGAAGACCCGTCGGTTCCGTGGTGGGATCCCGGGCAGGATTCGTCGTTCGACCCGTTCGCCGATTCGATGTATATCGGCGCCCACGAAGTGCGAAGCGGGACCAGGGTCCGCCTCCATCCGTCGCGCCGCGCCGACGCGCACGACCTGTTCTATACCGGCCAGCTCGCCACGGTCAAGGGTGTGTTCAACGACGTCGACGAGAACCAGCACGTCGCCGTGGTGCTCGACGACGACCCTGCAAGCGATATGTTCGATTGGCAGGGTCGTTACCTGTACTTTCATCCCGAAGAGATCGAGGTGCTGGGTTGAACACACTCGTGGCTGGCATCGGCAACATCTTTCTGAGCGACGACGGCTTCGGCGTCGAGGTGGTCAAGCACATCGGGCCCTCATCGGTTCCCGACGGTGTCATGGTCGTCGACTTCGGCATCCGGGGCGTGCATCTGTCTTATGAGCTCCTCGAGGGATATGATGCGTTGGTGCTCATCGACGCCATGCCGATGGGCGAGCTCCCTGGAACAGTGGCGATCTTCGAGCCCGACATCGACGCCATCGACAGCAACGGTATGGATGCGCATACGATGAATCCTGCCGTCGTGCTCGGCCTCCTGGCGAGTATGGGCGGCCAGATTCCAAAAGTTCTCATTGTCGGCTGCGAACCACTCACCGTTGAAGAGGGCATGGGACTGTCCGATCCCGTCACTGCGGCTGTACATCCGGCGGTTGCCGCCGTTTACAAGGTCCTTGGGGATCTATACCCGCAGGGCGATCAGAGCTGTCAATATCCGTATGCCAATCTCAAGAAAGAGTCATCCACATGATCCACCGCACGATCTACTCCGTAGTTTTCGCCGTCATCGCCGGCCTCGTCATTCAGTCTCTTCCAGACATAGCTCGGTATCTCAAAATTCGGGAGATGTAGCCACCCGTGGCTCGATACCAGATCGACTCCGTGCGGTCACGCGTGTGGATCGAGGCGCGCTCCAACGTGCACCCGATCCACTCCGAGGCCACCGGACTCGAGGGATGGCTCGAGATGACCGCCGCCGACGGCAAGGTCGATCTCGACCAGCCCTACAGCGGCCATCTTGAGTTTCCCGTCGAGAATCTGAAATCGGGCAACCCCCTGGAAGACCGAGAGCTCCGTCGTCGCATCGATTCTCGCAAATATCCCACCATCGCCGGCGACCTCACGAGCGTAACCGTCAGCAACGGCTCGGCCCGGCACCGGGTCAACGGATCTCTCTCCTTTCGCGGAGTGACCCGCACCTACGAAGATGACATGACGATAGAGCCGATCAGCGACAACACGATGAAACTGACCGGCGAGTCAACCTTCGATATACGCGATTTCGGCATGGAGCCACCTCGCATTCTCATGCTCAAAGTACAACCCGACGTAAAGGTTCGCGTCGAAATCATTGCAGAGAGGAGTTGACATGTGCCTAGGTATTCCGGGTCGGGTTGTTACTGTGGACCCTGATAACGCGCATCTCGCTCGCGTCGACGTCAACGGCGTCGGACGCACGATCAACATCGGACTACTCGAGGACGAAAGGGTCGAACCCGGAGATTGGGTGCTCATCCATGTTGGTTTCGCCATGTCAAAGATCGACGAAGCTGAGGCACGGCTGGCACTTGCCTCACTGCAGATGATGGGGGGATCATTCACCGATGAGGTCGAAGCGCTGATGACTTCGCCGTCCTCGGCAATCAACCGATAGTTGCGCGCCGTTTTTAGACATTTTCACCGGCAGTATCCATAGGACGAAACGTAAGGAAGGTCAGTAATGGGAGTGATCATAGGTTTGGTCGTCGGTTACGCGATGGGAGCAAAGGCCGGCGAGAACGGGCTCGGTGAACTCAAGGAGGCCTGGCATACGATCCGTTCGTCGGAGGAAGCGCGCGAGTTGGTCTCGGGTGCCCTGACGATCGCACGAGGGGTACTCAGTCGAGGCGGCGCCATGCTCGTCGAGCGGCTGCAGGCCTCGGGCCGCGAGGTCGCGTCGGTTACCACGTTGCGACCGACGGGATGACCAGGCGGTGAAGTTCGTCGACGAATATCGCGATCCCGTAGCGGCGCGCCGCTTGGTCGCCCACGTCACCGACCTGGCCGGTGACGACCATTTCAAGTTCATGGAGGTGTGCGGCGGGCACACCCACACCATCTATCGTCACGGAATCGAGCACGTCCTCCCCGAGAGCGTCGAACTCGTACACGGGCCGGGATGTCCGGTTTGTGTCATTCCTATGGGAAGAGTGGACGATGCCATCGCAATCGCCGAGACACCCGGTGTGATCTTCACCTCGTTCGGCGACATGATGCGGGTTCCGGGCGGAAACGGAAGCCTGCTCGGAGCCAAGGCGCGCGGCGCCGACGTCCGCTTCGTTTACTCCCCGCTGGATGCACTTCGGATCGCCGTTGATCACCCTGATCGAAACGTCGTGTTCTTTGCGGTGGGTTTCGAGACAACCGCGCCGTCGACCGCAGTGACGTTGCTGCACGCTCGTGAACTGGGCCTCACCAATTTCCATGTGTTCTCCAACCACGTCACCATCGTGCCGCCCATCAAGGCCATTCTCGAGTCGCCCGATCTGCGCCTCGACGGCTTTCTCGGCCCAGGACACGTGTCGACGGTGGTCGGCAATCGGCCGTATCGCTTCGTCTGCGACACGTATCACAAGCCATTGGTCACGGCCGGATTCGAGCCACTCGACATTCTCCAGGCCATCGCCATGCTGCTTACCCAAATCCGTGAAGGCCGCTGCGAGATCGAGAACCAGTACACGCGGGTGGTGCGTGACGAGGGCAATCCGCGGGCGCTGAAAATTCTCGCCGAAGTCTTCGAGCTGCGCCCCCATTTCGAGTGGCGCGGACTGGGATTCATCTCGCAGAGCGCGCTGCGTCTGCGCCCCGAATTCGCGGCGTTCGACGCCGAACTGCACTACAAGGTGCCCGGCGTGCGGGTCGCCGATCCGAAGGCGTGCCAGTGCGGCGAAGTGCTCAAGGGCGTGATCAAGCCGTGGGAGTGCAAGGTGTTCGGGACGGCCTGCACCCCCGAGACGCCGATCGGCACGTGCATGGTGTCGTCCGAAGGGGCGTGCGCGGCGTACTACAACTTCGGTCGGCTCCACCGGGAAGCGGCCGTGACGCTGGGCCGGTCCCGAACGCAGAGCGAAGTGCTCGTCTGAAGGTTCCGAACGGTATTGGGCACAAGCGAGGTGGTCCCACCCGTCAGGATGGGGCGCGGGGACGTGACGCGGCCACACGTGCGGGTCGCGCTCGTGATGATTTTCACGAGCGCGCTGGTGTTGCGCAACAATAGGTCCCCATGAACGTCGCCGTCTGCGTAAAGCAGATCCCCGATCCGGCCACCCCCGGATCGCTGGGCTCTGATCACACCCTCAACCGGGACTCCAAACTCATCCTCGATGACTCCGACGCTTACGGTGTCGAGATGGCGCTACGCCTCGTGGAAGCCGCGGGCGGGGGCGAGGTGACCCTCGTATCGATGGCCCCCAACAGCGAGGTCTCGGGCCTGCGTACCGGACTGGCCATGGGCGCCCACAAGGCGATTCTGGTGAGCGATCCCGTCCTCAAGGGCTCCGATGCCCTGGGGACGGCCAAGGTGCTCGCCGCCGCGATCAAGCGGGGCAACCCAGACCTCGTCATCGCCGCCACCGAGTCGACTGACGGCTACACCGGCACCACTCCTGTGCAAATCGCCGAGCTACTCGGATTTCCGTCGGTTACGTTCGCCAAGAAGGTCACCATCGAGGGTTCGAGCGTGAAGGTGGAGCGTCAGACCGAGGCCGGCTATGACGATGTGGCCTGCTCGCTGCCCGCGTTGATCACCGTGACCGCCGGTGTGGTCGAGGTGCGCTACCCGTCCTTCAAGGGGATCATGGCGGCCAAGGGCAAGCCGCTGGAGGAGCTGAAGGTGGCCGATCTCGGCATCGACGCCGGGTCGGTCGGCTGGGCCGGCGCCGGTCAACAAATCGCGTCGGTTACGGCCGCCGAAGCCCGCCAGGGCGGCGAAATCATCGAAGACGACGGCGAGGGCCACCTCAAGATCGTGGCCTTCCTCGAACAGCTCAAAGTCATCTGAGAAAGTAGATCGCCATGCCTATCTCCAAAATCTGGGTCGTAGCCGAAGCCGCTGACGGCAAAGTCACCACGTCCACACTGGAACTCCTCACCTGGGCGCGCGCCACGGGCGCCACGGTTGAAGCAGTCATCGCTGATGACGGGGCCAAGGTGGCCGCCGAACTGGGCGCCTTTGGCGCAACCACCGTCCACGCCACCGGTGATCTCGGCGGCTCCCTGCCCGGTGCCCCGACTGCCGGGGCCATCGCCGCGGCCGTCGCCGGCGGCGCGCCCGACTTGATCCTGTTGAGCCAGAGCTACGACGGCCGTGACATCGCCGGGCGCCTCTCGGTCAAACTCGATCGAACAGTTCTCACCAACGCCGTCGGCCTCGAAGTCGAGGGCGACAACGTCGTCGCCGAACATGCCGCCTTCGGTGGCGCCAAGATCGTCAAGGCCACATTCACCGGCCCCGGGCCATACATCGTCGTCGTTCGACCCAAGTCGTTCACCGCGGAGTCGGCCGGGGCTGCCGCCGCTGCCGTATCCGCTCTCTCGGTCCCCGACCTCGGTGCTACGAACGGCGCCACCGTCACCCAGCGACACGTCGAGGAGCACACCGGTCCGAAGCTCGACGAAGCCTCCCTGGTGGTCTCTGGGGGCCGCGGGTTGGGCGAGGCGGCCAAATATTCGATGATCGAAGATCTGGCCAAAGCGCTGCGCGGTGCGCCGGGGGCCAGTCGGGCCATCGTCGACGCCGGATGGGTCCCGTATGCTTACCAAGTTGGCCAGACGGGCAAGACCGTAAAGCCTGACGTGTACATCGCCTGTGGCATTTCGGGGGCGACGCAGCACATGGTTGGCATGAAGGGCGCCAAGAACATCATCGCCATCAACAAAGACAAAGAAGCGCCAATCTTCGGCATTGCCGATCTTGGCATCGTGGGCGACGTGCACAAGGTTCTTCCGAAACTCCTCGAGGCGCTTCAGAGTCGGTAACGGATCTGCTATTCGACGATTCTGCGCTCGCTCGGCATGGTCGGAAATGGCCCAGTGCCGGACAGGTAAAGGCGCATTTCCTCGAGAATGAGTCTGGCGAACAACACGTTGGGAAGCAACTCGCTGATGAACACATCGAGGCCGCTCCTGGTATGGGCCAACACTTGGAAGCGGCCACCTTCCATGCCTTCGAGTCCAATGGTCTCGATCGCCGAGATCCGGGCCGCGCCAGACGGTTCCAGCGAGTTGCGCCGGTAGGTGAAGATCATGAGGTCGCCGAAGCTGTTGGCCATCGCGTCCGATGTTATGCGCGCGCTCCAGCTACCCTCAGGATCTCATGCGCGACGGCAAACTCGACGTTCTCGTGATCACCGGGGGCCACCCTTTCGAGTCGATCCCATTCTTTGCCATGTTCGACGCCGATTCAGGAATCGAATGGGTGCAGGCCAAGCAGCCCGCGGCGCAGGCCTTCTTCAACCCCCGCATCGCCGACGTGTGGGACGCGTATCTCCTCTACGACTTACCGGGCGTCGAGTTTCGCGACGGACGGGCGATCGCCACCGACCCGCCACCCGAGGTGATGCGCGGCTTCGAGGAGCTGGCCGAGAACGGCCATGGTTTCGTCGTGCTGCACCACGCCATCGCCGGCTGGCCCACGTGGACGGCCTGGGGCGAGGCAATCGGGGCGCGGTTCCACTACCTGCCCGGCTTCTACGGGGGACGGGAGTATCCCGACTCTGGATACCGTTTCGACACGTGGCACCGTCTCACCGTGGCCACTCCACGCCATCCCATCGCCATCGGGCTGGGCGAAGGATTCGATATCGTCGACGAGCTCTACCTGTTTCCGGTCGATGAGCATCGGGTAACTGCAATCCTGAAGAGTGATTATGAGTTCACCGACGTGAATTTTTCCTCCGCCGCCCTTGGCGTAGCCGGTCGACGCGGTCGACGCGACGGCTGGAGTCACCCTCCGGGCTCAAACTTCGTGGCGTGGTCGTGCCAATATCGAAATTCCGAAATCATCGTTATCCAGTGCGGCGACGGTCCGAGCGCCTACGCCAATCCGGGTCTGCGCCGTCTCATAGGCAACTCCCTACGATGGGTCGCGCGTCATCGTCACGGCGGCCCGGCTGTGCCCTATTTCTGGAGCTGACCTTCGGGCCCGGCGGCATCGAGGGATCGCACGAACACCATGAGCTGCTCGACTACCTCGGCTCGCGGTCCCGGCTCATGCATCGGGTGATCGAGCGGTCCGTGACGGACGATTGTGCAGAGACCTGATCGTTCCAACTTGCGCAACGACGGCCCGCCGCGACGTTCGAGAAACTGCAGGCCGGGATCGACGCTTCCGAATATCAGCCGCACATCGACGCCGGCGGCGACGAGAGCGCTGAGCCATCCGACCGAACCATGACGCACGCCGAGGCGATCAGCGGCGGCGAACAACGCCGACCGCAGATGCAACCGGCGGTCAAGTTCGGCCATACGGTGACGCCTCAGGGCGACTCTCGTGACCCTGGCGCTGGTCTCTCCGAGCCCAGCCTCGTTGCCCGGCGGAGTGCCAAAGCGATACAGCTGCGGGTTGATGGCGGCCACGCCGACCACGCCCTCGATGGTGCCCGCTTCAATAGCCGTGTAAGCCCCGCTGCACAGCCCCACGACAACCATTCGAGCGTGACCATGAGCGCGCAGCCACGCCGCTGCGGCCGCGAGATCGGCGGCGGCGTGGGCCCCGTAGGTCTCCTGCTCAACCTGGCCGCTATGGGACGGGCTCTCGGCCAGTCCGCCCAAGTCCAGTCGGAGCACCACCCGGCCGGCCGCCGCCCACCGCCGAGCGAGGGCAACCCACTCGCGGCCGGGGCCCAGATGGTGTTCGGCGCCAGTATTGAGGAGGACGACCGCGACTGCGTGGGGGGGCGCAGCGACGGGCTCGTGCACTATCGCGTCCAGTCCGATCGTCGCGATGGTCACCGGTCGTTCCGAAGTCGGTGCGGCCGTCAACGTTGCGCCGAGCGTCGGCGGTGGGCTCGAATGGAGTTTGGGAAAGTGTTCGAGCAGCCAGGCGAGCAGGGGGGCCGAGGAGGGATCGACGGCGATCTCGGGAGACGTATTCAGCCAGGCGCCGGTGCCTTCAATCGATGTCACGGAGAGCGCCGTGTGAGTCCGCCAATGCTCGATGAGCCTGGGGTCGCACGGCCGCTCAGGCGTGTCGAGTACGAGCGTGCGCCCGGCCTCGAGCGGCACCGCCAGCAGATCGAGTCCTCGTAATTGCTCGAACAAGGCCTCGCCATATACGAACCCGCCTACGGAGAAAGGCTCTTTGGGCGCGGCTGCGGCGCGACGGCCGGTAGCCCGCAATGCTTGGAGTTCACGGACGTAACGGCGGCCGCTCATGACCGGCGACCACGCCACCAGCCCCTCGACACCGCGCTGCTGGGTCGTCAACGTGGCCAGCAGACTACCGATCCGCACCCCTACCAGCACGACCCCGCCGTCGTTGGCCGTTAGTTCGATTACGCGGTTGATGGCCGCCAGCCAATCGGTCACGTCGGCCTCGCCGCCCGAATCGCCGGTGCCCGGATAATCCATCCGCACAACTCGGTAGCCCACCCCCGCCAGGGCCCGCGCCAAAACGATCATGCCGTGACGGCCGCACGATTCCTCGTAGCCGATGGGCGGGCATAGAACGACCGTAGTGGCGCGCATCGGCGCGTCAGGTTCGTGCACCCTCACACATGTGTCGCCGACGTACCCCACTCGGGTCGCGGTGGTCACCGGTCTTGCACCACGCGTATCGAGGATCGGGAGTTGACCGCGTAAACCGTCGCGTCGATGGGCCCGTCTATCAGCACCACCCGTGGTCGGCCGGGCGCGAGATGAAACCAGTTGTCGTTGGGCCGCGACCCTCCCACATCGAGATGCACCCCGAAGGCAAACCGTTCGGTGTGGAGGATTAACGAGCGGCCGTCGATGCGAACTCGCAACCCCACGGTGGCGTGCTGATAGGCCGGGCGTCCCGAGGGAAAATGGAACGCTTCGCTCAACTGTTCGTCGAACTCATCGGTGAGGGTCACGACGATCACATCACCGATCGGTGGGCCGAAGCGGTACGCCCACGTCAGATCGCGAAACCCGGGGAACAGGGCGTCGACGTTGACGGTCCGGCCAGAGTGTCGTGCGACTTCGATTTCCGAAACGGCGTCCTCCACAAGGGTCTGCCCATCACGGAAGACTCGCGCCCGGAGTCGACCGCGGAAACCGACCGGGCGATCGTTGACGACATGGGTGTGCAACCCGTTGATGCCCTCATCGGTGAGGCCGACGGACACCGGTTGACAGCGTCGTCGAAACGCCCAGTACGCGGGTTTGGGTTCGCCGCGGTGATCGAGGAAGCCCCATCCTGAACCGGGCCAGAGGTCGCGCCAGAACCAGACGAGCGCCCCGCGACAGGAAGAACCAGGACGGCGCCATTCCGCCATCGTGGCGTCGACGACCTCAGCCGTCGTCATGCGGCAAAGGTCGAGGTATCGGTCAAGATCGGCGTAGCGCACCCTCATGGGGTCGACGCCGAACAGTTCGCGAAGGTAATGATCGCGCACATCGGCGAAATCCCATCCGGCCCCGGAGTCGCGAGGCACTCGGGCCCAGTGCTCGTCGGTTTCACCGACGTGGGCGAAGGCGAGACATTCGGCGGCAAAGCGGACGTTGGCGCGCCTGGCGTCGTCGAGAGGCCGCATATAGGCGCCGATCCCGTAATAGTGAGTGACGCCGCGGTCAGCTTGAAACGGAAGGGTGCCACCCGTCGGTGAAGACGCCACAAAAGGAAGGTCTGGCGCCATCTCGGCGCAGATCGGAGCGAGGACGCGGCGGGCTACCCCCTCGGTCCAGGTGGTCTCGGGCACGCCGCTCATGGCCGCTTGCTGATCCACTTCGCTCCCGCCGCAAAGGACCGCCGCGCACGGATGGGCTCGCAAGCGGGTGATCGCGGCCCGGGCTTCCGTTTCGATCGACGCCGTCAAGACTTCGTCGTCCAGCGGTACGTCGAGATTGGCGAACATGAAGTCATGCCACACCATGATGCCAAGCTCGTCGCAGGTCTCGTAGAAGGTCTGGGTCTCGTACACCATGGTGCCGCCGACGCGCACCATGTTGGCGCCCGCGTCGCGGAGCCGCACGAGTGTGGGGCGCACGTCGGCCTCCGCGCCATGGGTCCAGCAGGCCCCTCGAGCAAAAATCCGCACCCCATTGACAGCGAGGCCAAAGCCTCCGTCGGCGGTGTCGACCTCGACGTCTCGAAACCCAATCCGCGCCTCGTGCACCACCGCTTCGTCGACGACAAGTTCGAATACCGACAAAGCCGCTGCCCCGTGGGTATGGGGCCACCAACGGGCCGGCTCGGGCACTCGAACCCGACCCTTCACCAAGGAAGCCCCGCCGGCTTGTCGGATCTCGACCGGGTGCTCAGCACCGTCAATGCGGATTGACGCCGTGGCGAACCCCAAGCCGGCCACGACCGCCTCGAACTCCACCCGTCCATCGCCGTGGGCAACGAGCGACTGCACCGCCACGTGGCGGTCGTCGGCCAGGCGGATGCGGATCGGTCGCCAAGGGCCCACAATCGGGGCTGGGGGCGACCATCCTGGAATACGACCCAACAAGGAGGTACGCACGCTCCGCAAGTTCTGTTGGTCGACGAGGCGAGTCCGCCAACGGGGTCGCGGCCGGTTCGGGCGGGCCGACAACCACGGGTTGAGGGCGGCGAAGCGCATGACCAGTTCGGCCCCGCCATCGGGGAGCACGATCGAAGATGCGGTCCACATCGACTCACTGTGCAACATCGGCACTCTGTCGACCCATACGTCCACCAATGTGGCCAGCCCTTCGAAGTCGATCACCGCCGGACCCTCCAGGGCAATCTTCACCCGGACCCACCAATCCCGATCGTCCAGGGCAAACTGGGGTCGCTCGACGTCCCACAGCCCGGCCCGGGTCAGGGCTTCGGCAACGGTGCCCGGGATGTCGATCGGCACGCCGCTACCGAGCGCTGCCAATTCGGCCGGCGATCGGATGGCGGCGGGTTCGGTGCCGAACAGTTCACCGGAGACCATCGAACGCCTCACGCCACGTCTGGCCCATGGTCTCGATGGTTTCTCGCAGGTCCACTCGTCGGCCGGCAGCCACGCGGGCCAGCTTGAACTGCGCACTCTTGGTCGTGGTGGCCAGCGAGCCGAAGGCGGTCGCCGCCCGTTGGTAGCCACCGAGCCAGCTCAGAAAGGTGGCCGCCAGTTCGGCGTTGGCCCCCAGTTGGCGCATCGTCGCGAACGCATAGGTATGGAATCGGTCCAGATCACCGCCGTCGCCAAGCCACGCGACGTCACTCGGCAAGCGGTCAAGATATTCGTCCATCGAGTCGGCCGGCCGGCGCCGATCGAGGTATGCGGCGAGCAGGGTTCGAGCCAGTGTCCGCGACTCGTCGCCTCCTAGATGCACAAGCCGGTCGAGCTTGACCACCTCCACGTACGGGGGCAAATGAGCCGCCCGTAGTAACCCGTCGTAGTCGTCGCCGTCGGCCTCGAATGCGCCCGGTCCGTGAAAGTAAGCGATTCGCCTTTCCAAGGGATCGATCGAACGCACCGCGATCGACGTCTTCACATGCTGTTGGCGATACGCGGTGCCATGCGTGTCAGGCAGGAACCATGAATCGACCTCAATGATGAGAATGCGCCCGCGGGCAATTTGCTCAAGAATGTGACGTTCGAGCGGAAGCCAAACGGCGTATTCCTGGACCTCCAGTCCGTACATGAGGCGTAGGTCTTCGAGTGGATATTTTATGAAAGTCCACTGATCACCCTCAAAATCGATACCGACCGTGAACGCCAGCGCGGCACGCGGATCGAGACCCAGGCCGTGGAGCAGTTCGACCCAAAGGTCAACGTAACAATTCGTTTCGGTCCACACTCGATCGGGACCGTGGATGGCGTGACTCGTGACAGGGGCCGCACTGAGCACTTTTGCCGTCACCACGGCCAGATTGAGCACGGGCGCCCTCACGACCACAGGATGGCGCGCACCTCGCTTGGCCATAGATGCGGGTCGAGTCCATGATGGCGCAAGAGGGCGAGGGTGCAGCGCTCCAATCCGAACCCGATGCACGCCGAGTGAGCGGCCGACCCGTTGGGGCGACGGATGTCGAAGGGGGCCCCGAAATGGTCTTGATGAGCATTGGTCGAGGCGATCGCGGTGGGCCACTCTTCGGAACAAATGGGCACCACCATCTCCCACTTGAGCGCCTGATCGCGCTGACTGGAAGCGAGCATCTTGCCGACGCGTCCGAAAAAGGGGTCGTTGGCGATAACGGCTTCGACTGGCAACCCGAGTTGACGCAACAGGCCGCTGCCCCGTTCGAGCCAACGGTTGCGAAACGCCATCGCTTCGGACTCGCCGCCGATGAATACTTGCTCGTGTTGGCGAAAGCTCTGCATGCGAGCCGGGTCGATCGAAGGCTCACGCCGAAAACAGGTGCCGACGACGTCGTAGATCCTTCCGGAGTCGGGAACGGTCTGGCCCGATGACATCGGATACAGGGGATAGCAAGCCGCAGGACAGAGCACGACATCGGTGCTCGTGAATGCCTGCGCCCAGTCGCCGCCGCTTTCGGCCGTCGCGATCAACGCCAGATGATCACGGTCCGATCCCGAGAACGAGTGCACCGAGCCGAGCAGATCGGGAAACGACTTCAGGTAGTCGGTGCGCTCAATAAGGCTGCGAGAAATCACCGGTGGAAATCGCAGAATCGTTGGATTATTATCGGCCCCCAACGTCATGATCGCGGTGTCGAGGGCCGTGACGATCGACTCAAATACGGCGCCGCGACCGAACAGACCATCACTGCCCATTGGCACAAGCAGACCATCGTCGATCAGGTCATCCCGGAAGGCGATATACGCGCTCGCAAGTGCCGATGGTGCGTTCACAGTTCTTCCTTGGCGACGAGGAGCCATTGGGCGTTGGCGCCAAGGATGCGATCGTTGTGAATCATGGCTTTGGCACCGTGGGCATCGCGAAGCAGTCGTCCGATCGAATACGGCGAGTCTTCGCGGTACGCCGACATGCCGATCGCGCTCATCGCCTCCGTCACGATTTCGACCACCATGTTCGACGCCGAAATCTTGAGGTTGTTGGCCCGAATGGCAAAGCCGATCCGGTTAAGTTGCTCGGGGTCATCGGCGATCAGTTCATAGTCCCGGGCGGCCCCGTGCACGAGTTCGCGCATCTCCGCCAGCCGAGCCACGAGCGCCGCGACCGCCACGGCCGAGGTCGGCCGCGTGCCGAGGGTCTTTCGGGCCTGAGCCCTGAGGTAAGCCCGCGCCCTACTTACGGCTTCGGTGGCCAGTCCGAGCCAGAGATGGCTCCACACCACATGGCTGGTCGGCAGCATGGTCTGAGTCGAGATGTCGGCGTAGGCGTCGGGGAGGATCTGGTGGCGGTCGCCTTCGGCGCGCAACACGAATCCGTTGGAACAGGTGCCGCGGAAGCCAAACGTGTCCCACTCACTGGTGAGTTCGAGGGTGGTCTTGTCTCGGGGCACATACACGAGGGATTGGTCGCCCGCCGCGCTCTCCGGGGCCCGCCGGGCCGTGGCGAGGATCGCATGGGCGTACTCGCCGTAGCTGATTACGCTCGCCTGCTTCTCGATGCGGAACCGCTGAGGCTGATCGGGGATCGGATCGACCGCGCAGACGCTGGCGCGCACCGCGCCGCCGACTCCGGCCTCGGTCGTGGCCGACGCAAAGAGCCGCTCGTGGGCCGCGGCGTCAGCGAGAACCTCGAGGAGAAAGGGGGTGCGACCATGGCGGACGATACAATTCACTTGGATCTGATGCATGGCGTAGACCATCGCGGTCGATGCACAAGACCGCGCCAGCGTCTCGCCGACGATCGCCACTTCACGCAACGAAGCACCCCGGCCACCGAGCGAAATCGGAATCAGGGCTCCCAAGGCCCTCTCGCGACGAAGCGCCTCGATCGCTTCCGACGGAAATCGGGCGTGCCGATCGACATCGGCGCCGTGGACTGCGGCGAACTCGGCACCAACCGTCTGGGCGACATCGACCAAAGGTCTCCGGGCGCCAATCGTCGCCAGCGCCGACGGATCGATCAAGGTTGTGGGCACGTCGCCTCAGGTGAGTTCAAGAACGGCATCACTCAGGTTGGCAACGGACGCGAAGGTTTGGCGTTTCAGGAGTCGCTCGGGAAATTCAATGTCGAACTCGTCTTCGAGCGCGAGCATCAAATCGACGCAGGCGTGACTCGTGAGACCGGCGGAGTGAAGGTCGTCGAAGCGGGAAAGGCTGGCGATTTCGACCCGCAACCGACCGTGCCGGGTCAGGAGGTCACGAACAGTCGCGTCGAGATCGGTGATCGTTGAATGCTTCATGATGACGAGTCCTCCGTCAAGCGAGCGCCGCAACCGAAATTGCGTCAGGGTGTGCGGATGGTGGTGTGACAAAGGCTATGACCATTGCGATCACAACGTCACCCTCATGGCTGATGCTGATGGCGAGATCACGCAGCCCGATCGATTCGGCCATTCGGGCCGCCTCGGCGTGCATGACGACGTAGGGCGACGCATCGGGTCGGCGGCGCATTTCGATCGCAGACCATGCTGGATTCTCGGCGATTGGCCGCAACACCTTGAGCGTCGCCTCCTTGGCCGCGAAGCAGGCGGCCAGACGAGTTGGATCGGGGATGCCGTCGACGCTCGACTCCTGGACCTCGGTGGTCGTGAAAATACGGTCGAGGTAACGCTGCCCGTGACGTTCCCACGAATCGCGAACGTGGCGAAGCGAGGCAACGTCGATCCCTACCCGAAGGGGTCCCGTGTCAATGGTGAGCGCGGATTCCATCGGCCCATTCTCGGCTAGTCGAGGGCAAAAGAGAATAGGAAAATCGGATCAATCCATCCGGATGACGGGCTCAGTTGGTGACGGCGGCCAGATCGACGACCCAAACGAGCGTCTCGTTCGGGCCGATCCCGCTCCCGTCGCCCTGATCGCCCCAAGCGACCTTAGGAGGCGTGACCAAGAGACGGCGCCCCCCGACTTTCATGCCGGAGAGGCCCTGCTCCAGCCCGACCGGTTGAATACGGCCCCGACCAAACAGTCGCAAACGCACCGGGCCGTCTTTGTCCCATCCGCCCGAGCCGTACTCTTGTTTGGTGGAAAGCTTTCCGAGAATGAGGCGGACCCACGGATGCTTGCCGGCCACGATGGCGGCGCCGGTGCCCACGATCAGGTCTTTGGTGGTCAGCTTGTCGGGCGCGACCGCGGGATAGGTCAATTTGGGTCTCGGACCAATGTTTGGAACCGTGGCCGGATCAAGCGGTGCCGGAGCCACGTCGTTGAGGTCGTTGAGCGTCTCGACCGCCGGAGGGACCGGAACGACGACCCCGTCGGGCGCGAAGACGAAAGCGAGCACCTGGCGGTCGTGAAGTCGGATCTTGGCCGGATCTCCGGCCACGACCGAGCTGACCGCAGAGGCCAATATCGTCGTGGCCCCCGATGAGCTGGACGTCGACACCGCAACATCGGGGAACGCCAGCACTCGGAGGTGCCCTGGCTTGGCGGCGCAGGCGTCGCCGTCTTTCCACGTCTTGCCGCCCGGTAGACGGAGTTCTTTCGCCGTCATGGCCATGTCGACGGTGGTGAAGAACTTTCCGAGGACGGCATTCTTTCCGGCCGCGGCGGCGAAGAACGGGTGCACGTGGATGATCCCGTCACCGTGGGTGTGTACGCCGACGGGGTCGTTGGCGGAGACGATCGGGGGCAGATAGCGATCACACACGAACACGCCGTAGGCGACGTGCCAATGGTCGCCGGCGCGGTCGGCCGTCTGTACTCGCGGCGGTTCGTCGGCCGGCTTAGTGGTTGCCGCATGGGACACTGGCGCGCCCGTCCCCAGGACGATCACGGCCGCTCCGATAGCGATCGCGACGCTCCTTAGCGAGCCGAACCTTTGGTTCATCCCCCGGAAGCGTCCTGAACGCTCGGGCGGCCCGCCGAAATCCACGGCATCATGGCTCGCAGCTCGGCGCCCACCTTCTCGACCGGGTGGCGCTTCACTTCCGCACGCAGCGCATTGAACTTCTTGGAGCCCGACTTGAAGTCGCCGATGAACTCCTTCACGAACGAACCGTCGGTGATCTCGCCCAGAATCTTCTTCATTTCAGCGCGGGTCGCGTCGGTGACGATACGAGGGCCGCGGGTGAGGTCACCGTATTCGGCGGTCGTGGAGATCGAGTACTCCATACCGGCGATGCCCTGTTCGTACATGAGGTCGACGATGAGCTTCACTTCGTGCAGGCACTCGAAGTAGGCCATCTCGGGCTGATAGCCGGCATCGACGAGCGTCTCGAAGCCGGCCTTGATGAGCGCCGTGAGCCCGCCGCACAACACGACCTGCTCGCCGAACAGGTCAGTTTCGGTCTCTTCGGCGAAGGTGGTTTCGATGACGCCAGCTCGGGTGCCGCCGATGCCGTAGGCGTACGAAAGGGCGATCTCTTTCGCCTTGCCGGTGGGGTTCTGGTGTACCGCGATAAGAGCAGGCACGCCACCCCCCTCGGTGTAGGTGCGCCGGACCAAATGGCCCGGACCCTTCGGCGCGCACATGGCCACGTCGAGATCCACGGCCGGGGTGATGAGATTGAACCGTACATTCAGGCCGTGGGCCAAAAACACGGCGTTACCGGCTGTGAGGTTGGGCGCCACATAGTCGTTGTAGACATCGGCGATATCGGTGTCGGGCAGGGTCAGCATGACCACATCGGCCTCTTTGGCGGCCTGAGCGATGCTGGCCACCTTGAGCCCTGCCGCTTCGGCCTTCTTGGCCGAGCCGGAGCCCTCGCGTAGACCCACGCGCACGTCGACGCCGGTATCCTTCAGGTTCAGCGCGTGCGCATGCCCCTGGCTACCGTAGCCAACGACAGCCACCTTCTTACCGAGGATGATCGAGGGGTCGGCATCTTTGTCGTAATATACGTTCGCCACAGCGGCTACGTCTCCTTGAGGTGGTGGGCAGGGCCGATCAATCCTACAGGGGCCGCGGCTTCGCCCGGACGGGTCGGAGTGACGTGCCGGTTGAATTGCCAGTTGCCGTCTCGTCGAGACGTTTTACAAGGCGCCGCGTGTCCAGGTGGCCGACGCGATGCGATCGCTGGTCGCCATGGACCGCGTTGTGACCCTCCGTGCGCGCGGTTTGCGTCGTTCGACAAGTCCATCGATCGAGTCAAGAACGTATCGAGCCTCCGGCTCTGCCGAGTCGGTCGTGAGAGAATGACCACGTGAGTGCGCACTCGGCGACGCCGGACGGGTTGATCAACGAGATGCGAGCGGTGAGCCGATAACATGATTGTTGATGCGGTCACCGCCTCCCGAGGAGCCCGTTTACGTCGGCTGGGCTGAAGTTGGCGCGCCTCCTATAGCGATGCGATTCGAGGCCGAGGTCTGGAAGTACCCGGGCGAAAGCGCGTGGCACTTCGTGACGCTGCCCCTCGCGTGCGCCGACGAGATCAGGGAGGTATCCGACGAGCATCGCCGGGGCTTCGGCTCCGTCCGGGTGAAGGCCACGATCCACACGTCGACCTGGGCCACTTCGGTGTTCCCGGAGAAGGCCTCCGGCTCGTACGTTTTGCCGATCAAGAAGGCTGTGCGCTCAGCGCAAGCACTCGACGACGGCGCCACCGTTTCGGTGGTGTTGGAGGTCGTGGCCCCGGGGTAACAGGTCGCCGGTCGGGGGGAAGAATCGGGGCACGAATCGTTCATCTTGCGCAGCGGGAGCAGTTCCGTCGATACGTCCTTCCTGTCGACGGCAATTGGGTCGCCGACGGGGCGGAACCAACGACGACTTCGACCACCGACCGAGTGACTGGCGTGGACTCGGCGGCGTTGGCCAACGGGCTGGCGATGATCGCCGCCGCAACGATCGTAGCCATGAGTTTCTTGAACATGAGCTTTGCTCCTTGCCCGGTAGGTGGGGTGAGGATTCGGGCAGACCCTCGTCGCGTAGGCTCAGAGCTCCGCATTTGTCGCACTTGATCGAAGGAAATCTCCGAAACAATTCGAGTGCGCGCACAGCTGACTCCCAGAAAAGTGCTCCCGCGGGAGCGCTTTTCCTGGCTCTGCGGCGCTGCCGCCGGTCGAGGGCTCGACTACCTCGGACCCATCGGAGATCCAGAGTTATCTATTCACTGGACTGGCGACTGCGGCGAGCGGGCCCAACGTTGTGAGCGAGACGAGTTCGGCGTCGATCATGGCCTGTCGATCGATGCCGGGTGGGGGTG
>JANYDT010000140.1 GCA_025359845.1 Acidimicrobiia bacterium | reverse complement strand
TGGTGTCAAACGGCTCGTTGTGGATCGGCGAGTCAAAATTGCCGCTCGCAAGGACGCACAACGACGCGCTTGTCCTGCCCAAACGGCTAGGCGGAGGACGCCGCGAGCGGTGATTTTGGCCGCCGAGACGCTGCGATCGCGTTTGACACCAGCCACCTAGGAGGCGACGGCGCGATCGTGGCCGCTACAGTCGGCGGCCATGGCTCACGCTCGTCGCTTCCGGTTCGGTCTCATGGCAGGTAAGGCGAAGACCGGTGCGGCCTGGACGGAGTTGGCCCGCAAAGCCGAGGGGCTTGGGTATTCGACGCTTTGCGTGGCCGACCATTTCACCGACGGATTTGCCCCGACCCCCGCGCTCGCCGCGGCCGCCGCCGTCACCACCACGCTGCGAATCGGCTCGCTCGTGTACGGCGTCGACTTCCGCCATCCCGCCATGCTGGCCAAGGAGGCGGCGACGATGGATGTTTTGTCAGATGGCCGCTTCGAACTGGGTATCGGCGCGGGGTGGATGGACGAGGACTACGACTGGACTGGCATCACCCGCGACAGTGCCAGGGTCCGCATCGACCGACTCGCCGAGGCCATCGCAATCATGCGCGGGCTTTGGTCCGGGCAACCCATCGAACATGGCGGCAAGACCTGGATGATCAACAACATGGTCGGCAGCCCCCGCCCGACACAGGCCGGGGGACCGCCAATCCTGTCGGGCGGCGGAGGCCGACGCATCCTCGAGACTGCGGCCCGGCTCGGTGACATCGTGTCAGTCAATCCGAATGTGGGCGCCGGTAAATTCGACGCCGCCGCGTGGGCCAGCGTCGCGGCCACCGAAACCGATGACAAGATGACGACGGTTCGAGCCGCGGCGGGCGATCGTTACGCCGATCTCGAGATCTGCTTCCTCAACTTCTTCACCATGGTCACCGACGACACCTTGGGTGCCGCAACCACGGTGGGCGGTTACATGGGTGGCCTTCCGCCCGAAGCGGTGCTCGCTTCACCCAACACTCTGGTGGGTTCGGCTGACGCGTTGGTGGACGAGATTCAGGCCCGCCGCGAGCGGTGGGACGGGTCGTACATCATCGTGCGGGCCGACGCCATCGACGCCTTCGCACCCATCGTGACGCGCCTCGCCGGGTCGTGACGCGCGCCAGGTCGTGACGCGCGCCGGGCCCACGCCGGCCTGAGGCCGCCTCCCCCACCTCAGCCCCGCCGCCCTGAGCCCGCCTCCACCTCAGCCACGGCGCCCTTAGGCCGTCTCAGGGATCGCCCCGATGGCGTTGGCCTCGCACATGACCCAAGATGAGCCCATGAAGATCATTGGATACGCGATCGCCGCACTGGTCGTCACCATCGTCGTGAAGCTCACTCTGGGATGGGTGTTCGGCATAGTCCGCCTCGTGGTCGGATTGGCCGTGCTGGGGGCCGTGGTCGGAGTCGTCGTCAGCGTCGCCAACGCGATCACGAAGCGTTCCGGGTCGACGAAGGGCTCCGGAACGGCGTAGCCGCCCATTAGGGTCTGCGCAGGCCCTCTCCTACCCCACGATGCGGGTACCGGCAGCACCGGCGATCGCGTCCGACAGGCGGGCGGCCGAGGTGATGATTCCGACGCGATCGGCGCCACCGGTGACGAATCCGATGATGGCGTCGATTTTCGGTCGCATGCTTCCGACCCCGAACTGGCCGGCGTCGCGCCAGGCCCGGGCCTCGTCAACGTTGAGGCGATCGAGCCATCGCTGATCAGGGGTTCCGTAGCCGATGGCGACCCGATCGACGGCCGTCGGGATGACCAGGAGTCCTGCGCCCAGCTCGTCGGCCAACAGCGCGGAAGCGAGGTCCTTGTCGATGACGGCTTCGACGCCCACGAGCGCGCCGCGATCATCGGCGGCGACGGCGATGCCACCTCCGCCGCAGGCCACAACGATCACGCCCCCTGCGAGGAGGCAGCGGATGGTATCGAATTCCAGAATGGCCATCGGTTCGGGCGACACCACGGTGCGGCGCCAGCCCAGGGGCGGATCCTCAGCGACGGTCCACCCGAGCGTCGCGGCACGCGCCCGGGCCGTCGCTTCATCGAGTACCGCTCCGACGAATTTGGTGGGGTTGTCGAAAGCGGGATCAGACGTGTCGACCAACGCTTGGGTGACGAGAGCCGCCACGGAGCGCCGCGACCCGCGCTTACGCAGTTCGTTGCGCAGGGCGAGCAGGAACATGTGCCCGATCGCCCCTTGGGTGTCGCCTACGGCATAGTCGAGAGGGACCGGCGCCACCTCGGAGATCGACATTTCGGAACGGCGCAGAATGAACCCCACTTGAGGACCGTTGCCGTGCGTCACGACGAGCGGATGCCCAGCCTCCGAAAGGTCGACGAGCTGCGGGGCGATGACGCAGACCGCTTCATACTGGTCGGGGATCGACAAATGGGTCTGATCGCGAATCAGGGCATTGCCGCCCAGCGCGACGACAACCGGTGTCACGCTCAAACCCTTATCCCCGTTGAGTCCGCGTGGCCTGCGCTCATGTTGACACCGGCCCCGGTGCCGCGATTATCGGCCCGGTGCCATCGTGACCCATGCGCATCGCCAACCCGGCAATCGCGGCCACGAAGCACATTTCAGGAGCGCTGGTGATGCCGGCGCCAATCTGTCCGACACCGGCCAGGCGATGGGCAATACCGGTGTTGATGATCGGCAATACGCTGCTGTCAAGGACGAGACGGGCGTCGATGCCCACGGGCGGCGACGCGAAATCGATGATCGGAATCGAGAACACCTCGTTGCGGGTCACGCAGATCGCCTCCATTCGGCGGGTGTTGGCCACGGCCGCGGCCGCGGTGCCGCCCACGAATTGGGTGATGGCGGGCGCCGCCGCCATTGCGAATCCGCCGAGCCCTGCCGTCTCGGTGATCGCGCTGTCGCCCAGATCGGCGGCAGCGTCATCAGGACCGTAACCGGGAAAGTACAAGCCGTCGACTCGGCGCGCCGCGGCTTCGAACCATGTGTCGCCCGTCCCACTCAAACGGATGCCAAATCGCACCCCGTTGCGCGCCATTGCCGTCACGAGAGCCGACCCTTCGAAATTCGAACCAGCGTCGAGGCGCAACTTGGCCGCCGCCATCGAGAGGTTCAAGAAGAAATGATCGTTGCCGGCCATGAATTCGATGACCCGCGCCGCCGCATCGGACGACTCGGCGTGGCGCACGAGCGCGGGCGCCAGTTGTTTGAGAAGCTGCCCTGTGGCGGCCCCGTTTCGGTTGTGCAGTTCATCGCCCATGTGCAGCGCCTGGGCCATTATCGGCGTCAGCGGTAGTCCGGAGTCAAGCGCTCGAAGGGCACGGTGAAGCGCAGGACCGAGTTCATCGCGCATCCAGGCGAGGCGGGCCAGCACCTCTGGTCCGTGGGCCCCGAAGCGCAACACCTTGCCGAGCCCCTCGTTGAGATTGCTGAACGTCGTCCGACCGCTGTGCGAGTCTTCGACCACCCACACCGGCATCGAAGGAGAGATGACGCCGGCCATCGGTCCCACCGCCTGATGATGGTGACACGCATCCACGTTCACCGCGCCGGTCCGCAGGAGTGCCTCGGCCGTCTCGGGCGTCTCGGCCCACCCTTCGAACAGCACGGCGCCGATGAGCGCGCCGATCATCGGTCCACACATCTCCGCGACAGCAATCGGGGGACCGGCGTGCAAGAGTCGGTGCTCGTGGGTTCCGAGGCCTGAGATGACGGTCGATGCCTTGCGCACTCCGACCACAACCGGGTCCACGGCCAAGAACGCAGCCATGGCCCGTTGGTTGGCGGCGTCGACGCGCCGGTCACCGAGCAGCATCGCGTTTACCCGCGCCACGGTCCCGTCACCGCCTGCGGGAGGGCGCCAATCCAGGTGGATGACATCGGCGCCAACGTCGCTGACGGCGGCCGCGAACCCTTCGATCCCGACGTTGATGACGGTGAGGCGACTACCGAACAATGACGTCATGGCTTCAATCGACTCGTCAACTCAAGTTGACGCAGTACCTGCCCCGCCCAGGCCGCCGCCTCGAAGTTGGAACCGGCCACGGTCAATCCGGCCCCACCTAGGGCGGCGATGATGGCATCGCGGTTCTGCGGATCGAGTTCGGTGCCGCAGACGTGGGCGATGGCGATGGGCTCGTCGCCGGATGGACAGCCGCCGCGTTGTGCGATCAAACGGTCCAAGAGGGCGCCGACGGGTGCGGCCGCCGAGCCGTGGCCCAGCACGACGTCGAAAAGGATCACGGCCGTCGACGGGTCACACCAGGCGTCGATGAGGAAGTCGTCGCGAACTGTCGGGTCGAGCATCGGATGCGGTCGTCCCACCGTGAACTCGTCGGACCCGAGGTCGAGCACGGCATGGGAGTCGGGCCATTGCGCGACGCCGACGGGTTCAGGCGAGGCGATAGTCGTATTACCTTCGATCGGCGCGTTGGCTGCGACCCGGATGCCGTGCTCGGCCAGCGCAAATTGCGCTTCGTAACTGAACGTGCCCCCGCAGAACGCGGCCCGAAGCCAACATCGCGATCCTGCCGGGCGGGGTCGAGCCACGAGCGGCGGGAGCGGTTCCTGGCGGGCCGCCGCAGGGCTGCGGCCCTCGACCAACGCCACCGCGATGTCGCTCGCGTGGGCCAACGAACTCGCGCCGATGACCTCCGAGCCGGCCAGACGCATCGCGTCGATCCCGAGGAAGGCGCCGACCACCGGAATCCGCAGCCGGCCATGAGCGCGCAACGCGGCAATATGGGAAAACACGCCGTCGAGAACTGCCGCGCTCGGCGGTTTTGATACGACGATCACGATTTCGGTCGAGGGGTCCTCGGAAATCATCGTCAGCGCTTGGATCATGGTGCGGGCCCCTACCGCATCGGAAAGGTCGCGCCCTCCAGTCCCGATCGCCTGGGACACGCCCGAACCCAACCGATGAATCCGAGCGATGATCTCCTGCATGCCCGTTCCCGACGCCCCGATCACGGCGATCGGCCCCCGGTCCACAACGTTGGCGAATCCGAGTGGAACGCCGTTTATGACGGCCGTCCCACAATCGGGCCCCATCAACAAAAGACCCCGATCGGCGGCCGCCGCCTTGAGCGCGACTTCGTCTTCGACCGACACATTGTCGCTGAAGAGCATCACATGCAGGCCGAGGTCGAGGGCCTTGGCCGCCTCGGCTGCGGCGTAGGACCCGGGAACGGAGATCAACGCCAGGCCCGATTCGGGGTTCGTCAACATTGCCTCACGCAGAGTGCGGGGTACGACGGCTTCGGAAACCGAAGCGCTGCGGCCGGTCGGCCCGGCCAAGAGCGATTCGAGGCAGTCCATGGCCTCGCCACACGCCGCACCCGTGCCTCGCACCGAAATGAGTAAGTCATTGGGCCTAACCCCGTCGGGCACGGTAAACCCGCCGGCTACCACCGTTTCGAGATTCGCCGGCGTGGCCATCACGGCCGATGCGCCATCAATGCCGACCACCTCACGCAGACGGGTGGCCAACGCGAGAAGCGATAGCGAGTCGCGATACCGATCGGCCACGATGCGGTGCCGCACCTCCGGGTTCATCGCCACAACGCCCGGTTCACAGACTCACGCCCGGTTCACAGGCCCCACGCCCGGTTCGGGGTGACAGCACCGACAACGCAACCAATAGCTGAAAGCCGGCAAGCACCCCCGCGATCGTGTCCGCTCCTGAAGTGGCGCCCAAGCCCATCAGCGTCTCGACCGCGGCGGCCAAGAAGGCGCCCGGCGCACGAACGTCGGACGCGCCGGCCATCGTGGTGGCCGCCTCGTTCACCGCCGACACCGCAGCAGGAAAAGAGCCGGCGATCGCCCTTCGCATTTGGTGGATGCTTACCGCCGTCGTGCGGTGCAGCAACGGCGCAAGACTGGCTTCTAGTGCCGTGACCACAATCCTACGCCTCGTCCCACGCCACATTTCGCCTGGCAGCGAGCGGCCGGACGAGGCGTGGGTTTGTGGTTGAGGCACTAGGTGGCTGGTGTCATACGGCTCGTGGCCCCGCTTGAGCACGCAGAGCAACCCGAGGATGGCGTCGTCACCCGAGGGTGTGAGCCCAGGGCCGTAGCCCACCAGACCGAGCAACGCCGTCGTGGTCGCGTCATCGTCTGACCGCTGGAGCGCGACCAGCAACTCGGCCAAACGTCGACCGATCCGGTCCTCTGCTACTCGCAGTGGCGCGCCCCCGACGATGCGCACCGCGGTCGCGAGTGCGGCTACCCCACTCGCACTCAACCAAGACGCTTCGCCCCCGGAGTCGTAAATTGACGCGTTCGCGGGCGCGATCACGACCATCAGCTCAGGGCCCGGACCGCAGACGCGGAGTCGGAAACCCAGCCGAAGATCGCTCCCTGCGCTTCGAACATGGCGATCCCGACCCGCTGAAACTCCGGGAAGTAAGAGCCGACACAGTCTTCCAGCACCACGCACTCGAAACCGCGATCGTTGGCCTCGCGAACAGTCGTGTGAACACACACTTCCGTCGTCACACCACAAACGAGAAGGGTCTTCACCGCGCGACTGCGCAGAAGCAGCTCAAGGTCGGTAGCGTAGAACGCGCCCTTGCCAGGCTTATCGATCACGGGTTCACCCGGGCGGGGGGCGAGTTCATCGATGATGTCGTGACCACGCTCACCCCGCACGAGAATCCGGCCCATCGGACCCTGCGTCCCGATGAACGTCACGCCGCCCCGAGTCAGCTTGGCCGGCGGACAATCGGTCAGGTCGAGGCGATGGCCTTCACGGGTATGAATCACGAGCAGACCGGCCGTACGGGAGGCGGCGAGCACGCGCTTCGTGGGAGCGATGGCCGACCGCAGCTGCGAAACGTCGTTGCCGAGCAGCTCGCCGAACCCGCCCGGCTCCAGAAAGTCGCGCTGCATATCGATGATCATCAACGCCGTGCCGGCCCGATCGAAGGCGAGCGGGAAGGGCCGGGCTTCGATCGTGCGCAAGCCGGTCACGGCTGGCCGCCTGAGACAAGAATGGTGGGCACCGACGAAACGGGCGGCGACGAAACGTGCGGCGCTGGGATGGACGCAACGTACGCCCTCCACCCCGCGAAGGCGGTGATGTCGGTGGCGCCTTCGAACCCTACGGGCTCGCATACGAACCCCTTCTCCCACGAGCCATCGGCCAGCTCGATCGAGCCGACTCCGAGCGGCGGCGGTATCTCGGCCACGAACGACGCGAACGCACTCGGCGCCATGGCCCACACTTCTACGACAATCGACGCACCGCCATCGACCACCCGTTGCAGTCCGGGCTTGGGCGGCACGGTGCCGGCCAACGCGAATAACCGGTAGTTTGCGGCGGTGGTGGTCTGGAGGACAAGACGGGCGCCGCGACAGGTGAGTTGATGGTTGAGAGCCATGCCTGAGAGGTGGGCACCGACGACCGCAAGGGCCCTCTCGCCGCGTCGCAACCCGGCGGTAGGCCCGTCCTCGGCGAGCAGCGAGCCGGCGAGATCAGCCAGTGCATCGTCGGCCCACGCCGGGGCGATCACTTGCACGCCGCTCGGCATTCCGTCGAGGCGGGCGCCTAAGGGAAAGGCAATCACGGCCAGATCGAGCAAGTTCGCGAAGGTCGTAAAGACGCCCATCCGGGCGTTCGCGGCGATTGGATCGGCGGCCACGTCAGCGAGTGACGCCACACCAACGGTCGTCGGCAACAAGAGGGCGTCGATGGTGTCCCACAATGGCTCCGTGCGAGCCCGCAAGTCAGCCAGCTGATACTCGCTGCGATAGGCGTCGACCGCGGAATGAATTCGACCGCCGGTGATGATGGCCGACACGATGGGGTCGGCGTCGGCCTCGGCCCCTTCACGCTCGAGAAAAGCCCCGACGGCGGCCGTCCGTTCGGCGACAAACGCTCCCCCGTACAGCAGCCGTCCGGTCTCGAGAAAGATGGCGATGTCGACCTCCATGATCGCCAGGCCGAGGCTGCGGGCGATGGCGACGGCTCCGTCAAACGCGGCTGATGCGGCCGATGCCATACCCAGCGCCTGAAGGTCGCCCGGTCGGGGCACCCCTAGGCGACGCACGGCCTTGCCCGTCTCGCCCGGACGCCGCGAGTACGGATCTGATGGCTCCCATCCGGCGACCAAATCGGCCACCCGACGGGCGTCAGCAATCGAGCGGGCGAACACACTCGGACAGTCGAATCGGCGCACCGCCGGGGCCATGCCGAGTGACGGAAACCGCCCTACCGTCGGCTTCAATCCGACGATGCCACACATCGCCGCCGGAACCCGGCCGCTGCCGGCGGTGTCGGTGCCGATCGAGAATGGCACCAGGCCCAGGGCCACGGCGACGGCCGACCCCGAACTCGAACCGCCTGGTATGAGATTCGGATCGATAGGGTTGCGAGGAGTCCCGTGGGGCGAGCGGGTGCCGACGAGTCCGGTGGCGAACTGATCGAGGTTGGTCTTGGCAACGGGGATGGCCCCGGCGGCGCGCAGACGGGCCACGACCGCGGCGTCGTGTTCCGGAAGGTACGCGTACGACGGACACCCACACGTAGTCGCCACGCCGACGACATCGATGTTGTCCTTCACCACGAAGGGCACACCATGAAGGGGCAGCGACGACAGGCCCTGGCGATCCACCGCTCGGGCCGCAGCCATCGCGATCTCGACCAACGGGCTGCCGATCAGTACCGCCGGGTCGTCGAGTTGGCCCAGCGCCGCGAGTACGCCGGCAATCGTGACTGCGGCTGTCAATCCCCGTTGACGGGCGGCGAGGTGATCGTCGATCGACCATCCCAAGATGTCAGCGGGGCCCAGAATCTCGCTCACGCGATGGCCTCGAGCAGTGCTTCGGACACGGCGACGGCCCCGAATACGCCCCCTTGCATGGTAATCATCTTCAGTGCAGCACGGTAGTTGCCCTCGTCGGTGGCACCGGTGCAATCGCTGAGCAAGAGGCACTCATAGCCACGATCATTGGCGTCGCGCATCGTCGTATGGACGCAAACATCGGTGGTGATGCCGGTGAACACGAGGTGGGTAATGCCGGCCCGGCGCAGCACCAGATCAAGGTCCGTGGCGTAGAACGCCCCTTTGCCGGGCTTGTCGATCACGACCTCGCCTTCGATGGGCGCCACTTCGGCGACGATCTCCCAACCCGGCTCGCCCCGAACGAGGATACGCCCGCACGGCCCCACGTCACCGATCCCGGCCCCGATGCTTTGGGATCGCCACAGTTTGTTGGCCGCCAGATCCGACAAGTCAGGGCGGTGCCCCTCGCGGGTGTGGATGACCATCCAGCCCGCGGCCCGGACTGCGGCCAATACCCGAGCCGTGGGCGCCAGGCCACGCTGGGTGAGAGAGAGGTCGTACCCCATGGTGTCAACGTACCCGCCCGTCCCGCAAAAGTCGGTTTGCCAATCGATGCACAACAATGCCGTATGGCGAGGATCAATGATGTCGTCAAATGGCCAATGGTAAGGATCGGCGGCAACTCTGGTCACGTGCGGACTCCGGGATGGTGAGAGAAAATGAAACGTAGTTCGGTCGGCCCCTTGCAGGAAGAGTCCGACCGAACGACGAGGAATTGATTTCTAGTGGGTCAGCCCTTCGGGATTGCGCCCACGACACCCTTGACAAAGACAGTGTTCTTCGACTCAACCGAAGCATAATCGGGAACGCCGGCGGCAAACATTTCGCTACCGTCTTGCGCCATGATCGGGCCCTTGAAGGGCGAGCCGTCCGGCGAGCTGATGGCCGTCTTGGCGTCAGCAATCAGTTTCTTGGTGGCCTCATCGACGCCAGGACCGAACTTCGACTGCACGAACGGGTTGGCGCCGTCTTTGTAGCCGACCCGGTAGTTGGCGTTGTACTTGGAGCCCGTGAACTTGCCGGCGATCGCGGTCTCGACGATGTCGTTGTACATAGCCCCCCAGCTCCATTCCGAGCCGGTGATCCAGCCTTTGGGGGCGAGAGCGGAAGCATCGGCGTGGTAGCCGACAACCATCTTGCCGGCCTCTTCGGCCGCCTTGGTGATCGTCGCGGTGCAGTCCTGATGCTGGGTGATGACATCGACACCCTGAGCGAAGAGGCTCTTTGCGGCCTCGGCCTGTTTGGCCGGATCACACCAGTTGGAAGTGTTCACCACATAGGTTTGGGCGGCCGGATTGACCGACTGAGCGCCGAGTTCAAAGGCGTTGATGTTGGCGATAGTCTGGGGAATAGGGAAGGCATATACATAGCCCAACTTGTTCGACTTCGTGGCCTTGCCGGCGGCGATGCCCGCTAGAAACACCGGTTCGTATACGGTACCGAAGTACGTCCCGCTGTTCGGGGGCACAGTGCCTTTGATGAAGTTGCCCTGCTGAACCACAACGACGTCAGGGTGAGCGGCGGCGACCTTCAATGCCGGGTCAAGGTGACCGTACGAGGTGGCGAAGATGACCTTCGCCCCGTCGCTGATCATCTTCTCCATGACACGAGTGGCGTTGTCGTCTTCAGGAACGTTCTCAGCGGTGACGATCTCGAGTTCGGGATGCTTTGCCTTCACCGCTTGGCTGCCCTCATAGGCGGCCTGGTTGTAGCCATAGTCATCCTTGGGACCAACGAAGATGAAGCCGACCTTCTTGGAGCCGAGGCCAGGACCGGTTCCGGTCGCAGCCGACGCCGCGGCTGCGACCGGCGTTGACACCGCAACCGTCGTTTCGGCGCCCGCCAGGACCGGAGTGGTGTCAGCACCGGCGGCGACGGTGGTCTCGGCTCCAGCCGCGGCCGGGGTCGTTGTGTCGACGGTCGCGGTAGTGTCGGCCGGGGTAGTCGTTTCGACCGCCGCGGCGGCCGTTGTATCGGGTGTTTTCGATTTTGATCCGCACCCTGCCGCCAGCATGACGATGCTGACGGCGAACGCGGGAACGAGAAGACGGGTACGCAAGGGATTCCTCCTGGATGGGCTGAAACGGTGGTGGGTTGGTAAGAGATACGGCGTCAGCTGGGGGCGGTCTCGAAGACTTTGGAGAGGCCTTCGGGCACATCGCCGGCCCGGCGGCGCCCGAGGACGATCAAAACGGTGAGGGTGACGAGATAAGGGACGGCGTCGAGCGCGAATTGGTTGATGCCATAGCCGCGCGCTTGCAAGGCCGGCGACAAAGCCAGAGCGGCTCCGAACAAGTAGCTGCCGGCAGCCACCTTGAACGGTTGACGGGCCGCGAACATGACGACGGCGACAGCGACGAAGCCACGCCCCTGAACCATGTTCTCGAACCACGCCTTCGTGTACGCCGTCGACAAGTGCGCGCCCCCGAGCCCCGCGAACATGCCGCCCACGACAACCGCGGCGTACTGTATCGGCAGCAGGAAGTGCCCGTGAGCGACGAGCACTTCCGATCGCTCACCGGCCGCCCTCAACAGCACCCCCCATCGGCTGCGGCTGATCATCCACCACACGGCCGGAACGCAGACGAGCGACAGGTACACCAGCGGGTCCTGAGTGAAGAACGCTTTTCCGAGGAGCGGAATGGAA
>JANYDT010000036.1 GCA_025359845.1 Acidimicrobiia bacterium | reverse complement strand
TGCGTCCTCGCCCTCGACGCCGAGGACTCGCCAATACGGCACCGTTACTTCCGCGAGCGTCCACTCGCGCCTCAAAACCGTGTTCGCGGGGCGCTTCGAATTTCGTAGCATGCACGCTCGGTGCACGCCCCTTCCCGAACCGAACTGATGATCACGGCCGCGCTCGGTCTGTTGATCGTCGTATTCGGGGTTTTGTGGCTCGACGCCTATCGCTTCCACGGCAAGGTACTTCGCAATGTGTCGATCGCCGGCCACGACGTCGGCGGAATGAACCCTGCGGCCCTTGACCGATTCATCGACGATCTCGAGAGCGACTACCAACGCCAGCGGGTACGCGTTGCCGTGCCCGGCGGCGGCTTTTCTGCCCCCGGCTCAGCGTTCGGACTCGTCCTGGACCGCCCGATGCTGCGCCGGGCCGCCCTCCGCGCCGGACGGGGCTCCGGCGTCGGCGGCGTGTTCAAAGTGCTCGGCTCAGCGTTGGGCCACCGCAAGGTTCTCGTTCCGGTTCACGTCGATCCGGCCGCCATCGCCAGGGCGCTTCGCGGATTCGAGGGGTCTCAGCGGGTTGAGCCGATCGACCCGCAGCTGCAATCGAGCGCAGATGGATTTACCGTACGTCCCGGACGCGCCGGGCGCGGCATCGATCCTGTGGTGCTCGCCCGGTCGATTCCCGCGCAAGCGGCCAATGGTCTGCCGATCACGGTCGGCGCCAATCGGGTGGATCTTCCGTCAAAGTTCAACGCCGCCGAGCTACAACAACTCGTCCAGGTGGCGAATCGCGAGACCAAGACGCCGGTCCGCCTTGCGTTGGGGGACCGGATCGAGACCGTTACGTCGAGCCAACTTCGCGCCTGGGTCGTGCCCTCGATCCAGGATCGCAAGGTAGTGCTGACGCTCGATCCCGATATGACTATGCGGGGCGTCCGGAGAATGTTTGCGGGCATCGGCCAATCCACCCGCGATGCCCGGTTGAAGATCGGTACCGACGGATCGGTACAGGCCATTGCGTCCCAGGTCGGTCAGTCCTGCTGTACCCCCTCGGCCGTCGATCAGCTTCAGGCCGCCATCAGCCGGCCGTCGACCCAGCCCCTTACCTTGCAGATGATCTCGGTCCAGCCCGACGTAACGACCGAGAAGGCGCTCGCGTTGGGCGTTCACACGGTCATCGGGGCCTTCACAACCCGACACGCGTGCTGTGAGAACCGCGTAGGCAACATCCATCGCCTCGCCGACATCATGCGGGGACGGCTGATCCGGCCGGGCGAAACGTTGTCGATAAACGCCATCGTGGGCGAACGGACCGAAGCCAAAGGGTTCGTGTTTGCCCCCTCAATCAAGGACGGCGTACACGAGGATTCCATCGGTGGCGGCATCAGCCAATTCGCTACCACTCTGTTTAATGCGTCCTTCTTCGGAGGCCTCGACCTGGTCGATTATCAGAGTCACTCGCAGTACATCAAGCGTTATCCATTCGGCCGTGAAGCCACCTTAGGATTTCCGCGACCCGATCTGAAGATCCGCAATTCGACTCCATATGGTGTCATGATTTGGCCGGTCTATACCAAGACTTCAATCACAATCTCGCTGTATTCAACTCCCTATTCGCCTGGAGCTGTCGAACGCCAAGAGGTAGAAGACCGGGGCCAATGCAAGCTCGTGACTACTTTCCGAGTCCGAAGATTTCCGGACGGCTCGACGAAAGAAGACAAGGTCAAAGCCGGGTACCGCCCCGGCGAGGGCTTGAACTGTGCCGGCGATCCAACGCCAGGGGCGACGACCACCACGCTCAAAACCCGTCCGACAGTTCCCCCGTCAGACCGCCGACCGACCGAATCAACCCTGGGATCGGCGTTGCGCATCGGTCCCGGATCCAGCCCCGAGACCACCAAAGGCCAGTCGACCACGGAAACGACGAAGGCCCAGGCGCACACCGAGCAGACCGAGGCGGCGTCGACCACCGAGCCGGCGTCGAGCAAGGCAAACGAGCCGGCCGCAACCAGACACACCCGACCCAAGGCGACCGAACCCAAGGTCATCGAACCGCCCGCAACCAACCCGGCCGAGCCCGTGGCTACGAAACCGCCCGACGCCCCTCCCCCGTTCCAACAGCCAGTCGTTCAGACCACGGTCGGTCCGTAGTGCCGTGACCACAATCCTACGCCTCGTCCCATGCCGTATTTCGCCGGCAGCGTAGCTGCCCCTCAAGGTCTGCGCTCAGCCGAAAGCGCCTTCGATCGAGAGGGTCTCAATGCGAGCGGCGTCGTATCCAAGGAGATGGCGCAATACGTGGTCGGCGTCCTCATTGGGTTGGGGAGCCCGCCGGTGTTCGGTTCGGGCCGGTCCCACGCGGACGGGCGAGTTGACCGTCCGGACGGTTCCGAACGTTGGATGCTCGATCTCGACCACCATCGAGCGCGCCTCGCAGTGGGGATCTTCGAAGGCTTGGGGCAGCTCGAGGATCGGGCCGCAGGGGACACCAGCGTCGGGCAACACATCCATCCATTCAGCCGTGGTCCGTCGGCGCAACGCATCGTCGAGTTCAGCGTTGCACGCGGCGACGTTCTCCCGTCGGGCCGTGAAATCGACAAAACGAGGGTCGGCGGGCAAGTCGGGGCGGCCGATCACCCCACACAGCCGTTCCCAGAACTTCTCTTTAGCGCACGACAGTACGATCCAGCCATCACGGGTCGGATAGTTGCCGAATGGCACCATCGACGGATGACTCGAGCGAGCCATACGGGTCGTCACGTGGCCCTTGGTGAGATACCACGTGGCCGGGTAAGTGAGCAAGCTCATAGCCGTGTCGTAAAGCGATACGTCGCAGTCGGTGCCCACGCCATCGCGGCGCGCCTGGTGGACGCCGGCCAGCATGGCCAAGGCCCCCACAAAGCCACCCGTGAAGTCGACCAAAGAGAGCCCCGTTTTGGTCGGCGGCCCGCCCGGCTCGCCGGTCAGGCTCATCCAGCCGGCCAGTCCTTGAAGGATGTAGTCGTAACCCGGGTTGTCACGTCGAGGCCCTGTCATGCCGAAGCCGCTCACCGAGCAGCACACGATTTTCGGATTCAAATGCTTAAGATCGTCGTACATGAGCTTCAATCGACCCGGTACGTCGCCGCGCAAGTTCGAGAAGACCGCGTCAGAATGGCGGACGAGATCTTCGAATACTTTTCGCCCTGATGGACTCGAAATGTCGAGCGAGATTGACCGCTTGTTGCGGTTGAATGTCTCGAAGAACAGACTGGTATCGCCCTCCACGAACGGCGGCACGGTCCGGCCCACATCACCACCAGTGCTCGGGTCTTCGATCTTGATCACCTCCGCCCCAAGATCGGCCAAGTGCACGCTTCCAAACGGCCCGGCCCCAAATTGTTCAATGGCGATGATACGAAGGTCATCGAGGGGTTGCATGGTCATCCTGTCTAGGGGAGCGTCACTGGCTGAAGCTTCATCAGGCCCTCACGATAGGGGCCTATCGGCCGACCAACACGTCCCGACTCCACGTGACTGGAGTCACCTGGAGTCCAGACGACGGGCGCGTCGAGCGGGCGCACGAGACATCCTGACCGCCCAAAGCTGCGTTCTGGATGCGCAAGACTCACGCTCATGCCCGATACCGCCGTGAACGCTGCCGTTTCCGCTTTGATCGCCCGCCAGGTGGCCGATGGCCACCAGATCGGTGTTCAGGTCTGTGCCTATCAATGGGGCAAGATCGTGGTCGACGCGGCGGCCGGAACCATGGGCCCCGGTGACCCTCGTCCGGTACAACCCGACTCGCTGTTCTGCTCGTTCTCGGTCACGAAGGGGGTGGCCTCGTTGGCTCTGCACCAGCTGGTCGACGCCGGGCGGATCGACGTCGATAAGCCGGTCGTTGCCTATTGGCCCGCGTTCGGCCGCCATGGCAAGGACCGGATGACCGTGGCGCAAGCGATGAGCCACCAAGGGGGCCTGCATGCCATGCCCGAGCCATTCGTCGCCGAACACATCACCGACTGGAACGCCGGCCTGCGGCGCATGGAGGACGCCGTACCCGCCTGGGAGCCGGGCACGGCCACCGGCTATCACGCGGTCACCTTCGGCTGGATCGTGGGCGGCATCGTCGCCGGTGCCGGGGGTGGCCACATCGGAGATCTTATCCGGACCGCCATTGCCGAGCCTCTAGGAGTGGCCGACGAGATGTTCGTCGGAGTGCCCGACCCCAGCGCCCCGACGGTCCGCGACCGCCTCACCACCCTCGCCATCACCGCCGCCGGCGACGGCCTACCCATCCCGCCCGACCACGACTTCTACAAGGCCATGCCAGTGGCGATGTGGCCGTACTTCAACACGGCACCCTTTCGCCACGCGTGTTTGCCGTCGGGCAACGGCCATTTCTCGGCGCGGGCGCTGGCCAAGATGTACGCGGCACTCGCGCTCGACGGTTCCCTCGATGGTGTGCGGCTTCTCTCCTCGGGCGCGGTCAGGGAGGCGAGCACTCGCATCGAGACAGCCGAAATGGACCGCGTCCTCATGACGCCCCTCAACAAGGGCGTCGGCTTTATGCACGGCGGACCCTCCGAACTGCCCGGCCCGATGGGCCCCCGTATCACGGCCTTCGGCCATCCTGGAGCGGGCGGCCCGGTGGCCTTTGCCGACCCGGAGTTCGGCCTGTCGATCGCCATCACGAGCAACAAGATGCAGTTTCCGGCGCCCGGCACCGGACCGACGTTGGACATCTGCCAGCTGATCAGGGCCGAACTCGAGGCGCGATAGCGAACAGGCGGGTCCCGCGACGACGACTCCGGCGCCAATCGCCCTAGGAGTCGACGGGCCGTCGATCGCCGGCGGTCAGGTTTTCGGACTCGACCGACGAGCGCGCCATCCGTCAACGTCGAGGCCGTTCTTCTCGAGCCGTCGGCTGATGGTGACTGGGATGGGTGGGGTCTCGCCCCGGGCCAACATGGCGAACATGGGTCCATCAGAGGCCCACACGTGGCAGGTATCGCGGTTCCACTCCAACCCTTTGCTGTACGTATCGTCAACCGCGGCGCCGGCGGAAGTGGAGACGCTGGCTTGCCCCTCGAAGTACGCCCACAGTGACTGGGTCGCCACCGGCGCCATGGCATTGAGCAACGCCCCGATGTGCGTGCACGCCCTCGGGCCGCCGAAAAACTCTCGCACTTTGTGCGTGAACCCTCGCACAATCGATAGTCCTACAAGCTGCTGATACGCGCCCAGCACGTTCGGGCACTGCTGCTGCGGATGGGTGTGCATCTGCACTTCTACGGCCCGGATCACCAAGTTCGGCATCTCGACGATCAAGTCGATCTGCATGTCGTGCATCGTCACCGGGTCGTCGTCGATCCCGGGCAGAAAATGAGGCCGCGAGTCCTGCAAAAATCCGACCAGGCGGATGTGGCTCTCGTCTTCGAGATAGCTCTTGATGTCATACGTTCGTTCGTGCAGAAGCCGTTTGTCGGCGTTGGCCGTCCTTGAGACGGTACGTGGAGGGGCTGCGGACGAAGACAGGTCAAAGGTAAGCGATGTCACGGACCACGACGGTAGCTCGATGTCGGTACGATGAGAGAATGGCCCTCCGCGACAAGCTCCAAGCCCGTGTCCAGCCCATGCTCGAACCGGGCGAGAAGATAGAACATGTCTGGATGATGCAGAGCGGTATGTCGCCCTACTTGATGGGCGGCCTCGGGGCCCTGATTTTCATGCTGGTGAACAAGTTCTATGTGGTCGCCGCCACCGACAAGAACATTGTGCTGTTCAAAGCGGGCAAACTCATTCCTTCGAAACCGAACTCGGTCATCGAGCGACTGCCTCGATCGACCCGCTTCGACGTATCCGGAAAGCTTTGGGGCAAGTCCAGCGTGGGCGCCACCACCTATTACGTGCACCGCCGCTTCTTCAAAGATGTCGAGGCGGCCAACCAAGGCACCACCGAAGCCAAGCCCTGGTAAGGCGTTGGTCCCCACAATTTTCCAGCGCTTGTCGAAACCATTCGGGGCACCGTGTCGAAATCGGGCACACTCGATCGTCGTAAAGGCGACATCGACCATGATGTCCGCTACGAAAGGATCCGCATGCCTCGCTACGCCGCTCTCATTTACGGCCCGGACAGCAGTTCGATTTCGCCCCAGGATGGGGCCGTCATGCACGCTCAGTACATGGATTTCGGCGCCCTTGCCGGCGCCGCCGGGGTGATCGCCGGGGGCGAAGCCCTGCAGGAGTCTGCGACCGCGACCACCGTTCACGTGAAGGGTGGCAAGGGTGGCGAGGTTGTCACCATGGATGGGCCGTTCGCCGAAACGAAAGAAGTGCTCGGCGGTTTCTATGTGCTCGATTGCGCCGACCTCGACGAAGCCTTGCGCTGGGCCGCGCAAATTCCGGGCGCGTGGCTCGGCAAGGTCGAAGTACGACCGGTCATCGATTTCTCCGCGCAAGGCTGAGCCTGCCTCAATTGCCGGAAGTGAAGAGTCCATGAGCATCGACATCGACGAGATGCTGCGGGTCGAGGGTGGCCGGGTACTGGCCACCCTCATCCGTCTGACCGGAGATATGGCGCTCGCTGAA
>JANYDT010000132.1 GCA_025359845.1 Acidimicrobiia bacterium | reverse complement strand
CACCTTGAACCGGCCCGAGAAGTTCAACTCGTGGAACACCAAGATGCGCGCCGAGATGCGTGATGCCATCGAAGCCGTCGCCATCGACCCAACGGTGCGCGTGGTGATCTTCACCGGCGCCGGGCGGGCATTCTCGGCGGGCGAAGACGTCTCCGAGATGGGTGACCTCACCCAACTCGGCACCCGGGGGTTTCGCGCCGTGGCCCGAAGTTTGCACTCGGTCTTCGATCTGATCGAGTCGGTCGAGGTGCCGGTAATCGCCGCGGTCAACGGGGTGGCCGCGGGTGGCGGCTTCGAGCTGGCGCTGTCGTGCGACTTTCGGGTCGTTGCCTCCGGCGCCCGGTTCGTGATGCCCGAAGCGAAGGTGGGCCTGATCCCCGGCTCCGGCGGTTGCTCCCGACTGGTGAGCTATGTAGGGCTGGGCCGGGCCAAAGAACTGGTGATGCTCGGTCGTCCGATCGGGGCCGAAGATGCCAAGATGCTCGGCCTCGCCACGATGGTGACCGAACCCGACGCCGTGCTCGATGGGGCGCTGGCTCTGGCGCAGGAGATGGCGGCGTACGCGCCGCTGGCGTTGGGCATGGCGAAGCTCGTGCTGAACACGTGCACCGATGTCGACCACGAGACGGGACGCCGTCTCGAACGGCTGGGTCAAAGCGTGCTCAAGACGACGAGCGACCACGCCGAGGGCGCCGCCGCATTTCTGGCGCGACGGCCTCCCCAATGGCAGGGTCGGTGATGGCTGACGATCGTTACTGGAACCGGCCCACGCAAACCGCCCCGCGCGAAGTACTCGACGCCGTTCATCTCGAACGCATCCAGCACCTGATCGCGTGGTCGTACCGGAACTCGCCGCTGTACCGGCGGCTGTACGACGCGGCCGACATCAAACCCGAAGACATCAAGACGTGGGATGACTTCCACCATCGGTTGCCGTTCACCGACAAGCCCGACTTTCTCGCCGACCAAGATCGCCAGCCGTCGGGTTACGGCGGGCTGGCGTTGCCGGCTGATGCGATCCAGATGCACTTCCACACGACCGGCACCACCGGACGGTTTCTCAACGAGGGCTTCACGCAGTACGAGATGCAGAAGAGCGCCACGCAGTACTGCTACTCGTATTGGGACCACGGCATCCGGCCGGGCGACAGCGTGTACTTCTGCTTCAACTTCGGCATGTGGATCGGATTGTGGAGCATCTACTGGGGGGCGCGCAACATGAACCTGCGCATCCTCGCCGGGGGAGGGGCAGCCAGCACGGAACGGGTGCGCCAGATCTTGGCGCTGCGTCCGAAGATCGTCGTCGGCACGCCCACCTACCTTCTTCACCTCGTCGAGGTCGCCCGCCAGGAAGGGCTCGATCTGCGCGACGCCGGAGTGCAGATGGTGATGGGCGGCGGCGAACCGGGCTTCTCGGTGCCGATCACCCGCGAGAGCCTGATGAAGGGATGGGGGGCCACGCAGGTGCTCGACGCGTATGGCATCGGCGAAACCATGCACGTGGCTCAGGGCTGTTTGGAGTGGGGCGGCGGCGTGCACACCATCGAAGACGTGGTGCACAGCTTTACCGCCGATCCCGAAACCGGTGCGCCGATGCTTGAATCGGGCCAGATCGGCGAGAACATCGTGACGAGCTACACGCACTTCTCGCAACCCTTCATCAAGTACCGCACCCACGATCTCGTTCAGCGCGACCTTCATCCCGATCACGGGTGCGGCTGGACGTGGGCGCATCTTCCCGGGGTGGTCCTCGGAAGATCTGACTTCATGGTCACGATACGGGGCACGAACGTGTACCCCACCGCCGTCGAAAACCTCGTCGGTGGGGTGGCGGGGCTGACCAACCACTACGAGTTGCACATCACCCGACCTGGTGCGTTCGACGAGATGCTCGTCAAGGTCGAGGCGGCCGCGCTCAACGCCGATCATGGCGCGTTATCGACGCAACTCGACGAGCATTTCCGCCGTAACCTCGGCGTGCGGCTCGGCGTCGAGATTCTGAAGCCCGACACCCTGCCGCGCTACGAGCTCAAGACCAAGCGCATCTTTGACGCCAGGCGGGACGGCAAATGAGCCACATTGCCGAACTCGAGGCGACCCGTCAAAGCCTGCTCGCGCTGCGGGCCGGGTTGCATCGCCAACGTGACGAAGCACCGACACCGGGAATCGCCCACGCGCTCCGCCTCGCCGACGCGTACCTGTTCATGGCACTGGGCTACTGCGGGCACAACGATCAGTTGTTCCCCGAGGAGGGCCATGTCGAGGTCGACCGGACGCCGTTCCCGAACCTGCGTTGAACCCGGCGCGTGGCCGGACGACTGCACCGGCGTCGAGCCCTGGGCCTGGCCCGGCGGCCCAACCTTCGGCGACCGAAACGGCGTTGACGGTTGGACCCGAACCGATGGCTCTGGGGCCCGAACCGGCGCGGCCAAGACGTCGGGGCCGGCCCCGACAGGAGCAGCCTTCGGCGGCGTACTACGCGAAGCAGGCGGAGATCATCGACGTGGCCATCGGCGTGTTCAAGCAGCGGGGCTTTGAGCAGGGTTCCCTTGATGATGTCGCCGCCGCGCTCGGCACCGGTCGAGCCAGCCTCTACCACTACGTCCCGTCGAAGGCCCACCTTCTCTATCTGATCTTCGACCGGGCTATCAGCACGACCCTTGCCACCATGGAACAGCTCGCAGCGACGTCCGACCCGGGCGAACGGCTCCGAGCGCTCGTGCGCCATCAGGTGCATACAATCGCCGCGAATCCGGCATTATTCATCGTTTTCTTTGGTGATCGTCCCGCACTCGACCAGCGGTATGAAGCCGAGATCCGCACGAAAGAGCGGCGGCTCCTGCGTTACCTCATTGACGCCGTGAAGGCGGCCAGCGCGGTCGGTGTCATTCCCAAAACCGATCCACGCCAAGGCGCTCAGGCCATCTTGGGCATGACCAGCTGGTTTCACAAATGGTACGACCCCGAACGCGATGACCCTGATGAGTTCGCCGACGTCTGCGAACGCTTCATTTTCGCAGGTTCGGGATGGCTACCGGCCGAACAAGCGACGGAGCCGACGCCAACCGATCGGCCAGCCTGAACTGAGCGCAGCTACGCCGACGGCGACGAGCCAATCGGCAACCGTCAGGGGAGCCAGGTGCAGAATGTGGGCGGCCGGCGGAACGTAGACAGAAATCAGAATGAGCGCGAGTGTCGACGCGAGCACCGCAGCGAGAACCAATCTTGCCTTGAGGAAGGCCCGCAGGGATCCGTCGTTCGGCCGGGCCGAGTCGGGCTTGCGCCGCACGACGAGCAGCATGGTCATCTGGCCCAAGAGCAATGCGGTGAACGCGAGGGCGCGGGCATGCTGCTCGCTCCAGCCGCGACTCAGCGCCCCCAGATAGAGCCCGATCACTCCGCCGGAGAGCGTCAGCCCCAGCATCAGAGGGAGGAGCAAATGACGGCCGAGCAGACCCGTGCCCACCGATCGGGGACCACGGGTCATGAGGTCCTCGGCGTCGGGATCGCTTTCGAAGACCAGTGAAACCGTGGGATGCACGATCAGCTCCAGAAGCACGAGGTGAACGGGGAGCAACAGGAGCGGTTTGCCGGTGAGCGGCACGATCGACGCCGCCAGCAACAGTGGAGGATGGAACGCTACGAGGTAGCCGAAAGCCCGAACGAGGTTGTCGTAAACACGACGGCCGTTGCGAATGGCCTTCACGATGGTCGCGAAGTTGTCGTCGAGGAGGACTATGGACGCCGCTTCACGCGCCACCGGCGTACCCCGCTGGCCCATCGCGATGCCGATGTCCGCCTTTCGGAGGGCCGGCGAATCGTTGATGCCGTCTCCGGTCATGGCCACCACTTCGCCGCGCGACTGCAGCGCCCGAACGAGTCGGTGCTTCTGTTCGGGTCGGGTCCGGGCGAACACGTTCACGCGTCCGACGAGTTCGTCGAGGGTTGGCTCGTCTGCGGCGTCGATCTCGTCGCCCGTGCTGACCGCATCGTTGCCATCGGCGTCGGCGTGGGACAACTTCAAGCTCTCCGCGACAGCGTGCGCCGTGGCGGGGTGATCGCCCGTGATCATGATGACCCGTATGCCAGCCGCTCGGCACTGCGCGAGCGCGTCATCGACTCCAGGACGCAGAGGATCGCTGAAGGCGACGACGCCGCGAAGTGACAGTGCCAACTCGTCCGTCTCGCGAACGCCGGCGGGCTGGGCCAGCGATCCACCGGCGATGGCTATGACCCGCAAACCTCGGGCCGCCAGCTGTACGTTCATCGTCGTGGCCTCCCTCGCCGCGGCGACGTTCGCGGCGCAGCGCTTCACGATCGTCTCGACCGCGCCTTTCGCGGCCACGATGATCTCGTCGCCGAAGGACCACACATGGGTCAGATACTTCTCGGCGGGGACGAACGGGTAATCGTGCACCAACTGCCCAGCGTGCAAAGCATCGACGTCGACGCCGGCGTCTCGGGCGTACTGGACGATCGCCTGCTCGAGGGGGTCGAAGGGCTCGGGTTCGCACGCCAGCACGGCCGACTCGAGAAGCGCCCGAACGGAGACGTCCGGCGATGCCGGTAACGCGTCACTGACCGTGAGCGACCCGAGCGTGAGCGTGCCGGTCTTGTCCGAACAGATCACCGTTGTCGAACCGAGCGTCTCGACCGCCGCCAGCTGACGCACGAGTGCGTTCTCCCGGGCCAACCGCCAGGCGCCAAGGCCAAGGTAGAGCGTGTACACCATTGGAAACTCTTCAGGGATCGCAGCTATGGCCAAGCTGATACCGGCAATGAGCGATCGGCCCCATCCTTCACCGCGTACCAGGGCTACCGCGATGACGATCGAACAAAACACAATAGCCACCAGGCCGAATACGAGCACGAGTCGCTGAATGGACCGCTGCAAGGGCGTCTTCGCCGGTTTGGTTGCCGCCAAGAGGGTCCCGATCGACCCGTACCTGGTCGCCGCGCCCGTTTGTCGTATCGACGCCATTCCGCGTCCTGACAGCACGGTGGTGCCGGCGTAAATCGCGCTCTGCGCGCCAGTCATCGACTTCTCGACCGGCTGCGACTCTCCCGTGAGGCTCGACTCGTCGACCAGCAGCTGCGTCCCGCTCACGAGCACTCCATCGGCTGCGATCACGTCGCCCTCCCGAACCACGAGCAGGTCATCGGGCACGACAGCCTCGGACGGGATCTGCTGCTGGCGGCCGTCTCGCACGACGGTGACTGTCGGCGTGGCCAATTCGCGCAAGCGTTCGAGGGCTCGCTCGGCGCGGCTTTCGAGTAGCCATCCCACGCCGGCCACGGGGACGAGGGCAACCAGCGCGATGGTGCCGTCGAGGTAGTCGCCTATGGCGAAGTAGATCGGTGCGGCGATCACCAGTAGCAACGCCATAGGGTCGGTCAAGGCCCGAAGGAGGCTGCGTGGCATGGATCTTCCCGGTCCTTCGGGCACGAGTCGGTTCGGGCCGTACGAGGTCAGCCGGTCAGCGGCCTCCGCGCTGGTCAGTCCGCTCAACCCGCCCGCCGTGACGTCGAGATCGGGCAGTGTCGGCGACGGCCGATCTTGGGTCGGTCTGGTCGGTGACGGCACCTAGCCATACTGCCCCGAACCGGCGCCATCCCTCTCGCCAAGATCGCGATCGGCCGGTACAGTTCCGGCATGACGAATGAAATCGTGGTTGGTGTCGACGGCTCCGAGGAGTCACGACTGGCACTGCACTGGGGGGCCGACGAAGCGATGCTGCGGCGGACGGCGGTCATTGCCGTCAACTCTTGGCACTTCCCCAACCTGGGTGATCGGCGATTCGGCGAACCGATGCTGCCCGAGCTTTACGAAACCGAAGGATACTCCCGGCGGTTGGTTGAAGACTTCGTTTCCGTCGAGCGAGCTCGCATACCTGGATTGATGATTTCGGCACAGACTCGCGAAGGTCACCCGGTCCAGAGTCTGACCGAGCTATCGGCAACAGCCAGTCTCCTCGTGGTCGGCGCCCGAGGCTCAGGTGGATTTCTCCATACCGTGCTGGGTTCGGTGAGCAGCGCGCTGCTCCTGCACAGCCACTGTCCACTCGTGATCGTGCGGGCACCCGAAGAGGATGACCAGATCGAACCTCCCGCCGATCGACCACCAACGATCGTGGTCGGAGTCGATGGATCGGCGCCCGCCAACGCCGCCCTGGACTGGGCCATCAGCGAAGCGCGCGTCCGAGGGGCTCGGCTCCGCGTCGTCGCGGTGTGGACGTATCCGTGGGTCTACGCAGGACCCGAAGGGTCAATCCCGCCGATGGCCTTCCAAGATCAAGGGCCCGAGACGGAGGCGATGCTGAAGAGCCTGCTCGAGGACCGCAGTGATGCGCTCAGCGATGTCGAGGTGACAGTCGTGGCTCATGAAGGCGCCTCTGCGCCCATCCTCCTCGATGAAGCAAAATTGGCCGACCTTCTGGTAGTGGGCTCCCGAGGTCGCGGTGGCTTCAAGGGCCTCTTGTTGGGCTCGGTCAGCCGCAATTGCGCCTATCACGCTCCGTGTCCGGTTGTGATTATTCGAAGCGATGACGAGGCCGAATGACCAACCCGCCGCCGATCTGTTCATCGCCTCTTCGCGATTCAGATGGGCCAACTGATCGGGCGTAAAACGCATATCTCGACGTTGATTTTTCAAGACGGGTGGGCGTGGCATGCCGCATGGATCTGTCCGGCTCGACGGCCACGGCCGTTCACGCTGCGCTCGACGCATTGGCGTGACCGCCCGTCGCGATGCCGAAATCCGCCCGGTTTGGGACCAAGGACCGTGTCGGGCGGATGCCCTGACCAGGCACAGTATCTGAGCGGAACTGGGCCCGCTTCTTCGTGGCCCGGGTCCTTGCCGTTAATCCATGGGAATGAGGAGATTCGACGAGTCATATCGAATTGCTGTTTCGAGATGAAGCCCGGGCCAAACTGCTGAAAAGGCACGGCGGCGCTGGCTGACGCGTTGCGGGGCACGCTGGGCCCGGAGTCTCGGTCCGTGCTGTTGGAGCGGAAGTGGGGTACGCCCGAGGTGTGCGACGACGGGGTCACGATCGCCAAACGGATCGTGCTGAAGGACCCGGTAGAGAACTTGGGGGCGCGGCTGCTCCGCGATGCGGCCGTGCAGACCGGCGACGCAGTCGGCGACGGGACAACGACCTCGACCCTGCTCGCCCACGCCATGTTCAGCGAAGGTGTTCGCAACCTTGTCGTTGGAACGAGCGCAGTGGGGATAAAGCGCGGTCTCAAGCGCGGGCTCGCCGTGGCCGTGCGTGAATTGGCATCGATCTCGCGCCCCATCAGAAGCAAGGAGGACACGGCCCACGTCGCCACCGTCTCGGCCCACGATGACGCCATGATCGGCAACCTCGTGGCGGATGCGATCGACAAGGTCGGCAGCGACGGCGTCGTCGAGGTCGAAGAAGCTCGTGGCACCGAGACGGCACTGGAGGTGGTTGAGGGAATGCAGCTTGACAAGGGCTATTTGTCGCCGTACTTCGTTACGGACACCGAGGCCATGGAGGTCGTGCTCGACCATCCGGTGCTCCTGCTGATCGACCGCAAATTGACCGTGATGAACGAGATGCTGCCGTTGCTCGAAGAGGTCGTCAAGGCCGGTCGATCGATGCTCGTGATCGCCGAGACGGTCGAGGGCGAGGCGCTCGTCACACTCGTGGTCAACAAGGTCCGCGGGATGCTCACCGCCGCGGCGGTGAAGGCATCGGGTTTCGGCGAGCGACGGCGGGCAATTCTCGAAGACATGGCCGTCCTCACGGGCGGGCGGGTCATCTCTGAAGAGCTCGGCCTCAAACTCGAGACGGTCGCGCTCGCGGACCTGGGCCAAGCTGAGCGTGTGGTGATCGACAAGGACACGACGACGATCATCGGCGGCGGCGGCACGCCGACCGCGGTGGCCGACCGGTGCAACGACCTGCGGAAGCAGATCAAGGAATCGACGTCCGACTGGGACCGCGAGAAGCTCGAAGAACGTTTGGCGAAATTGTCTGGTGGCGTGGCCGTCATTCGGGTCGGCGCCGTTTCGGAAGCCGAAATGAAGCGCCTCAAGGAGGCATTCGGCGACGCGATCAACTCGGCGAAAGCAGCCGTTGCCGAGGGCATCGTGCCCGGGGGAGGGGTCGCGTTGCTGCGTACCATCAGTGCCGTCGAGGCTGAGGCGGCGACCTGCGAAGGGGCGAAACGGGTCGGCGTACAAATCTTGCGCCTGGCGCTGGAGGTACCCGCCCGTCAGATTGCGGCGAATGCCGGGGTCGATCCTGGGCCCGTCGTCGAGAAATCGCGCAATGGATCAGGCTTCTTCGGATTCGATGCGCGCGATCGCACCTTCGCCGATCTCGATCGGTTGGGTATCGTCGACCCTACGAAAGTCGTGCGGTGTGCGCTCGAGAATGCCGTCGAGGTGGCCGGTGTCTTGTTGCTCGCCGAAGCGACCCTCGTCGACGTCGACGAAAGACCACCAACCGGACCCTCACCCATGGATGGCGAATGACACGAGGCGGCCGGTCCCGGTTCTGCAAGGCAGGCCTTTGGCATTGACGCAGGGGTCTTTCGGCCCTGACGCTCGGGCCGGCCGGGCGCGATAACTCATGTGGCGACCACGGTCTCGTGGGCCGCCCAACGAACCACCAGATGAGGTGAAGAAGAGGTTGATGAGGTTTGATCCCTTCCGCGATATCGATCGGCTGAGCGAAGAACTCTTTTCCCGACCGCCCGAGCGTTCGGTCCCCATGGACGCCTACCGTCGGACCGATGAGCTGGTTATCCATTTCGATCTTCCGGGGGTCGACCCGAAAACGGTCGAGCTGACCGTCGACAACGATGTGCTGCTGATGAAAGCCCATCGGGCCTGGACCGCCGAACCCACTGACGAATTGTTGGTGCGGGAGCGCTATCAGGGCGACTACGCGCGACGGGTCATGCTCGGCCGGTCGGTCGACACCACCAAGATCAAGGCCCGCTACGAGGATGGTGTGCTCACGATTCACCTTCCGGTTGCCGAGAAGGCCAAGAAGCACAAGATTGAGGTGGCGCGACCCCCGGCCGCCCAAGGCAGCGACATCCCGACAAAGGTTTGAGAGTTCGTACCCACGAGTCGTTTGACCCTATCGAGTCGTCGAGGCGCCGTGCAGTCTGTGCATATGACTGAAGAGATTGCGTGGTTCGAAACGCTTGGCAAGAACGATACGGCGCGAGCGGGTGGAAAGGGCGCGAATCTGGGTGAGCTCACGGTCGGCGGCCTTCCCGTGCCCCGCGGCTTCGTGATCACCGCCACGGCTTATCTCCAGGCCATGGAGCAGGCCGGCATACGCGGGCAACTGCGCGATGATTCGCTCGCCGCGGCGACGGGCGAACCGGCTGCGCTTCAGGCCAAAGCTGAGGCTTTGGCGAAGCAGGTGTGTACCGTCGGTGTTCCTCGGCCCCTCGCGGAGCTGATCGGCGAGGCCTACCGGGCCCTTTCCGGCGAGAACGCGCCGGCGCGGGTCGCGGTCCGTTCGTCGGCGACCGCGGAAGACGCCGCGGGCACGTCGTTCGCGGGCATGCACAAGACGTTCACCAACGTCGCAGGCTTGGAGGCTGTCTTGGATGCAGTCGTCAACTGCTGGGCTTCGGTGTTCGGCGCCCGGGTGCTTTCATACCGCGCCAGTCAACTGATGACCGAGGAGCCGGCGATTGCAGTCGTCGTGCAACTCATGGTCGACGCCGAGCGTTCGGGTGTCGCATTCACCGCCGATCCCTCGACGAACGACACCAGTCGTACCATGATCGAAGGGGCGTTCGGACTCGGCGAAGTGGTCGTGAGCGGCGCCGTCGAGCCGGACACCCATATCGTCGCGCGAGATGGGAGCCGCGTGATCGAGACACACGTGGGGCTTAAGTCGTTCAAGATCGTTCGCGGCGGCGACGGGGCTGACCTGCGCGTCGAATTGTCGGCGGAGGAAGCCGGCTCACGCGTGTTGAGCGATGCCGAAGTCGTCGAGGTATCGGAGCTGGCGCGACGGGTGGAAGCACTGTACGGGGGCGTGCCGCAAGACATCGAGTGGGCCTTCTCGGATGGTCGCCTCTATTTGCTGCAGGCCCGACCGATAACGACACTCGGTCCGCCGGCCGCAACATCGCCGACCGCGGGAACCGCTCGCGAGGGCGGCGAAGCGACCGTCTTGGTGAGCGGTCTCGGCGCCGCGCCCGGGGTCGTCACCGGGCGTGTGCGCGTGTTGAGCACACCGTCACAAGGAGGGCAACTCGAAGACGGTGACGTGTTGGTTGCGCCGACCACGAATCCCGATTGGGTGCCGACGATGCGCCGTGCTGCGGCCGTCGTGACGGAGACGGGGGGTATGACCTGCCATGCCGCCATCGTGAAGCAGGGAGCTGCGAGTGCCATGCATCGTCGGCGCGCGACGAGCCACGACACTGTTGCGCGAAGGAGAAGTCGTCACCGTCGACGGCCGACGGGGCGTGGTCTTCGCGGGCGACCAGACGATCACTGCGTCGCCTATGGCCCGTGTCAACGAACCCGCGGCGACTATCATCCACGATGCCCAGACGACCGCGGCAACGGCGACGCTTCTCTATGTGAACCTGGCCTTCCCCGACCGGGCTGAGGAGGTCGCAGCCATGCCCGTCGACGGTGTCGGGTTGCTCAGAGCCGAGTTCATGTTGACCGACGCCCTGAGCGGTGCCCACCCCAAGCAGCTCCTGGCCGAAGGGCGGGCTGACGAGTTCGTCGAGAAGATGGCGGCGTCGGTGTTGCGGATCACACAGGCCTTTGCCCCTCGGCGAGTTGTGTACCGGACGATCGACTTTCGCACGAATAAATTCCGCGGACTGCGCGGCGGCGAGCAGTTCGAGCCCGAAGAGCACAACCCGATGATCGGGTACCGAGGTTGCTATCGCTACGTACGCGAGCCCGAGCTGTTCGGCCTTGAGTTGCGCATGTTGGCGCGAGTCCGGGAGCAGACGCCGAACCTGGCGGTGATGATTCCGTTCGTGCGTACCCGTTGGGAACTTGAGGCGTGCCTTGACATGATCGATGCGAGCGAGCTCGGTCGTCAGCGCGGGTTGAAGCGTTGGGTTATGGCTGAGGTGCCTTCGGTCGTCTATCGGATCGGTGACTACGCCGCGCTCGGCATCGACGGTGTTTCGATCGGCTCGAATGATCTGACGCAGCTGATCCTGGGTGTGGATCGTGATTCACAGATCTGCGCCGAGCTGTTCGACGAGTCCGATGCCGCCGTGCTCGACGCCATTGCGCGAATCATCGCGGCCTGCCGCGAGCACGGCCTTACCTCATCGCTGTGCGGTCAGGCTCCGTCGAACCGGCCGGCCTTCGCCGGACATCTCGTGCGCTACGGCATCACCTCGGTCTCGGTCGATCCCGACGCGGCGGCTCAGACGCGGCGTGTGCTCGATGCCGCCGAACGGCGACTCCTGCTCGAAGCCACCCGCAGAGTGCCGTCATGACCGCAATTGGGTCGACAACACGTGTGGCGTTCGAGACGATCGTGAAGCAACCCGGGCTTTCAGACGTCGAGCCCAACCTGGTGGACGAATCCGCGCTTCCGCATTTCTCGTGGAGTGAATCGGCTGCCCTTGATGGCCTCCCCGGACATTGCGGTTTGAACATCGCGTACGAGGCCGTTGATCGGCACGCCTTCCGCCCGCCCGAGGAAGTCGGGATCGATAAGGTCGCCATCCGGTGGCGGAGCAAAAAGGGCGAACGTCGCGATATCACCTACGCCGAGTTGGCCGCACTCACGAACCGCTTCGCCAATGTGCTCGCCGATCTCGGGGTGCGACCCGGCGAACGAGTCTTCACCCTGCTCGGGCGGGTTCCTGACCTCTACGTCGCCGTTCTGGGAACATTGAAGCATCGATCGGTGATCTGTCCCATGTTTTCGGCGTTCGGACCTGACCCCGTATTCCAGCGTATGTCGCGAGGAAACGCACGCGTCCTGGTGACCACCGAGGCGTTCTATCGAGCCAAGGTCGAGGGGCTCCGTGACGCGCTGCCCGAGCTCGAGTTCGTGTTGCTCGTCGGCGGCGCCGCCGACGTTCCCGAGACGTTCGACCTCCATGCGCTTCTCGATGCGGCCAGCCCCGAGTACACGATCGGCGTGACCGATCCGCAAGACCTCGCGCTTCTGCACTTCACGAGCGGCACGACCGGCATGCCCAAAAGGGCCATGCACGTTCACGAAGCCGTGGTCGCCCACGCTGTCACGGGTCGGCTGGCACTCGATCTGCACGCCGACGACGTGTTCTGGTGCACCGCCGATCCCGGTTGGGTCACCGGTACCTCGTATGGCATCATCGCTCCCCTTGTGCTCGGGGTCACGAGCGTTGTCGACGAAGCGGAGTTCGATGCCGAGCGCTGGTATGGCCTGCTGCAAGACGAGCGAGTCACGGTCTGGTACACCGCGCCGACCGCCATTCGCATGCTGATGAAGATGGGCGACGAATTGGCGCGCCGCTACGACCTGTCGGGGCTGCGCTTCGTGGGCAGCGTGGGCGAACCGCTGAATCCCGAGGGCGTGCTGTGGGGTCGAGATGTGCTGGGTCTCCCGTTCCACGACAACTGGTGGCAGACCGAGACTGGCGGCATCATGATCGCCAATTTCGCCTCGATGGACATCCGTCCCGGTTCGATGGGGAAGCCCCTGCCGGGCATCGAGGTCGAGGTGTTGCGTTGTGACGATCTGAACGAGGTCTTCGTCTCGGCCGGGCGTGTCGAGGTGATCGTCGACGCCGATGTGGAAGGGATGCTGGCATTGCGGCCGGGGTGGCCCTCCATGTTCCGTGGCTACCTCCATGATGTTGAGCGCTACGAAGGGAGCTTCGTCGGCGGTTGGTATGTGAGCGGCGACTTGGTCAGAAGGGACGCTGATGGGTACTTCTGGTTCGTTGGCCGCGCCGACGATGTCATCAAGTCGGCGGGTCACCTGATTGGCCCCTTCGAGGTGGAGAGCGCGCTGATGGAACACCCTGCGGTAGTGGAGGCGGGCGTCTTCGGTACGCCCGATCCGGTGGCCGGGGCCGTCGTGCACGCTCGGGTGACTCTGCGGGCCGGCTACGAACCGACCGATGATCTGCAGCGAGAACTGCTCGGCGTCGCCCGGAAACGCCTTGGTCACGCTGTCGCGCCAAGATTCATCGAGTTCGATCAGAACCTGCCCAAGACCAAGAGCGGCAAGATCATGCGACGGTTGTTGCGCGCCCGAGCACTTGGTCTTCCCGAAGGCGACACCTCAACGCTGGAGGGTGCGACATGAGCCCGGTTGAGCCGATGATGACGACAGAACACGCCCGCCACCTACAGCATCAGATGCTCCGCATCCGACGATTCGAGGAGCGCTGCGTCGAGTTGTACAGCGCCGCCAAGATACGGGGCTTCTTGCATTTGTATGTCGGTGAAGAAGCTGTGGCGGTCGGCGTGATGGAAGCTCTGGCGGCGCAGGACGCTGTCGTGGCGACGTACCGCGAACATGGTCATGCATTGGCTCGGGGCGTGTCGGCCGGATCGGTGATGGCTGAAATGTTCGGCAAGGTCGAGGGCTGCAGCCGTGGTCGAGGCGGATCGATGCACCTCTTCGATGTGGCCACCCGCTTCTACGGGGGGAACGCGATCGTGGCCGGTGGACTGCCGATTGCGGTGGGACTGGCTCTTGCGGCGAAGATGCAGGGCCAGCCGATAGTGACCGCGTGCTTCTTCGGTGAAGGGGCGATGGCCGAGGGAGAGTTTCACGAGTCGATGAACCTGTCCGCGCTCTGGCGGCTCCCGGTGCTTTGGTGCTGTGAGAACAACTTTTACGCTATGGGCACAGCACTGGCCCGATCGGAGTCAGAGACCAATTTGGCTGTGAAAGCGGCCAGCTACGAGATGCCGGCCTGGACCGTTGACGGGATGGACGTGGTGGCTGTCGAAGCGGCGGCGACGAACGCCGTGGACGCAATCCGCAACGGAGGAGGCCCGCACTTTCTCGAGTTGCGCACCTATCGCTTCCGCGCTCATTCGATGTATGACCCTGAGCGTTATCGCGATAAGGCCGAGGTCGAACGTTGGAAGGAGCGAGATCCGATCACGATGCTCGAGGCACGAGGTCTGGTAGATGCCTCGACGATTGCGGAACTCGAAGCGGCGGTCAGCGCCGAGATCGACGCCGCGGTGGCCTTCGCCGAAGCGGGCTCACTGGAACGGATCGAAGACTTGACCCGCTTCGTCGTCAGCGAGGTCGGCGCGCCATGAAGACCACCTATCGGGAGGCATTACGCGCTGGTCTGCGCGACGCGCTCCTGCGCGACGAGCGGGTGTTCCTCATGGGCGAAGACGTGGGCGCATACGGGGGATGCTTTGCTGTCAGCCTCGGGTTGTTCGAGGAGTTCGGACCGGAACGGGTGCGAGACACGCCCTTGTCGGAGTCGGCGTTCGTGGGGGCGGGTATCGGCGCAGCCATCGGGGGCATGCGGCCGATCGTCGAGTTGATGACCGTGAACTTCAGCCTGCTTGCACTCGATCAAATCGTCAACAACGCGGCGACGCTGCTGCACATGTCGGGCGGCCAGTGCCATGTACCAGTGGTGATTCGCACCACGACCGGCGCCGGTCGCCAGCTCGCAGCTCAGCACTCGCACAGCTTCGAAGGTTGGTATGCCCACATACCTGGCCTTCGCGTGCTGGCGCCGGCAACGCTTGAAGATGCGCGCGGCATGTTGTGGACGGCCCTGCAGAGCCCCGATCCGGTGATGATCTTCGAACACGGCGCACTGTTGGGCATGGACGGAGAACTGGCGGACGACGCCGGTGCGGTGGAGATCGATCACGCCGCGATCCGCCGATCCGGGACCGACGTCACACTCATCACGTACGGTGGCACGCTGCACAAGACCCTGGCTGCGGCTGAAGCGCTCGCCGCCGAAGGCGTGAGTGCCGAGGTGATCGATTTGCGCACGCTGCGTCCCCTTGACGACGCGACGATCATGGAATCGGTGGGCCGGACCCATCGGGCGGTGATTGTCGACGAAGGATGGCGCAGTGGCAGCGTTTCGGCGGAGATCAGTGCACGCATCATGGAACAGGCGTTCTACGAACTCGATGCGCCGGTCGGGCGGGTGTGCACGGCCGAAATTCCGATCCCGTATGCCAAGCAGCTCGAAGAGGCGGCCTTGCCGCAGGTGCCGGCGATCATGGCCGCCGTTCACGACGTGCTCGGCCGAATGTCAACGTCAGTTGACGGGGTGCCTGTGCTCGCGGAAACGCACTGAGGTAGCCGTGGGCGAGTTTCGCATGCCTTTCCTCGGTGCCGACATGGAAGTGGGCACCGTCATCGAGTGGCGGGTGAAGCCCGGTGACCGGGTGCGCCGCGGCGACATCGTGGCGCTCGTCGACACCGAGAAGAGTGAGGTCGAGGTCGAGGTGTTCGAGTCAGGAATGATCGAGGAGCTTCTCATCTCGATCGGCACGGAGGTGCCGGTCGGTACCGTGTTGGCCCGCATCGGCACCGGCGGGACCCTCAGCCCCCATCCCCTCCGCCCCTCCCGGGGCGGCCGTGACTCCTGCCCTGGCCGTCCCGACGGCCGTGGTGGATCTGCTGGTCCCGGCGCCTTTGTCGGCGGCGGCTGTCGCGGATCGGGCCGTGCCCACGGCCCTGGTAGTCGTGGCCCGGCAGCCCTTGGTCACCTCACCGCTGGTCCGTCATCTGGCCGAGCAACACGACATCGATCTGACGCGCGTCGCCGGAACCGGGACCGGCGGTGCGATCACGAGACACGACGTCGAGAACGCCTCGCGCCTTGCCGGCGGCCCTCTGCATCGAACGAATCGTCCAACCTCGCCTCGGGCGCGGCGGCTCGCCACACAACTCGGAGTCGATCTGGCGAGGATCGAGCATGGATCTGGGCCGAAGGGATCGATCATCGGCGCCGATGTGCTGGCGCGTCCCCGCCCGGATTCCAAGACTCCCAGACCTCTCCAGGAGGTCTTCGCCTCGGACCTGTCCCCCGGCCGTGATCCGCTTCGATCGGCAGACGCTGCCACCGCGCGGACTGCGAACATGCGTCGGCGTACCGCCGCGCTCATGGCTCGTTCGAAACGCGAGATTCCGCACTATTTCCTGTCCACCGAGATCGACATGAGCGAGGCGATCGGGTGGGTGCGTGACACCAATGCAACTCGCTTCGTGACCGAAAGGCTGCTCGCAGCAGCCTTGCTCTTGCGGGCCGTTGTGATCGCAGCACTTGAGGTGCCTGAAACGAACGGACACTGGGTTGATGATGAGTTCCGCCCGGCGTCAGGGGTGCACTTGGGCGTGGCGGTGTCCATGCGCGGCGGAGGCCTGATCGCTCCCTGTATCGCCGACGCTCACACCCGGAGTCTCGACGAGCTCATGAGCGCGCTGCGTGACGTTGTCGGGCGAGTACGAACCGGGCGTCTGCGCAGCGGTGATCTCGTCGATCCAACTATCACGGTGACCAATCTCGGAGACCAGGGCGCCACGGCCGTGTTCGGTGTCATCTACCCACCGCAAGTCGCACTCGCCGGCTTCGGCAAGATTGTCGAGCGGCCTTGGGCCGAGCACGGCCTGCTCGGTGTTCGACCCATCGTCGTGGCCACCGTTTCCGCCGATCATCGGGCGAGCGACGGCCAAAGCGGCTCCCGGTTCTTGAACCGGATCGATACCCATCTACAGGCACCGGAGAAGTTGTGAACGCTGAACAAGCACGCGCCGTGATCGAGCGGGTGCTCTCCCGCATCGCCCCGGAAGTCGACCTGCTCGCAGTCGACCCGACTGAAAGTCTGACCGACCAACTCGCCATTAATTCGATGGATCAGCTGAATCTCGTCCTCGGGGTTCACGAAGAGACCGGCGTCGACATTCCTGAACGCGACTACCCGAAGCTTGCCAGCGTGGAAGGCTTCGTCACGTACCTCGTTGCGCGCGGAGCCTGACGCTTTCATTGACGCTACCGGAGAACCGTTGTGCTTGAGTAGGCCGAACGGTCTGATCGGTGGCCTCAAGGACGGGCCCGTTCGACGGTCCACCACGTATGCCGCGTCGCCACGGTCCGGGTCATTCGCCTCTTCTGCTGCGGTCCGCTTCTCGTCATCATTGCAGATGTCCTTCATCGCTCAATCGACAAGGAGAGCACGACATGCGAGCAATTGACGCCGTCCACAAGCCACCGATGACCATCGACGCGGCGGCCACCGTCACCGACGCAGCCCAAGCCATGGACCGCGGGGCCGTTGGGGCCCTCGTTGTCACCGACGGTGACCGACCGGTCGGCATCGTCACCGATCGCGATCTCGTGGTCAGGGGTATGGCCCGGCGTACTCCCTCGGACGCCCGAGTCGATTCGGTCATGTCAACCGATCTCGTGACCATGGCGCCCGACGTGGATGTCCATGACGCCCTTGCGAAATTTCGCGAGCACGACATTCGCCGCCTGCCCCTCGTCGACGGCGGACGGGTCGTTGGCGTGCTCACCGTCGATGATCTGATCGTCGACCTCGCCCGAGATCTCGGCAGCTTGCTGGGGCCGATTGCCGGTCAAGTCGCGTCGGGCGCCCCCGAGCCATCCCTTCCTGTGCGTGGGTGAGTGCCCTTAGGGTCTGCCCGGCAATAACTTGGACGTTTCTGGACGATTGCATCGTTGTTGCGGCGATCGAAGATGACGATGCCGATGGCGGCAAGCGTTGACGCCAATGCTGCGGCGACGTATCCCCCCACCGACGGCAGCGAGAGATCGAGGAAGCGCCGACCGGCCGGAAACGCCACGAGCGCCACGAACGAAGCGAGCACCGCCGCGAGGAGACCTATCCGCCAGGCCGTCAGCGGATGGGCCACCATTGTCAATACGGTGAATGATGCCGCGAAGAGGGTGACCACGGCCACCGTTCGTTGCGCGGGCAACGAGTCATTGAGCCACCCCGTCGAGACGTACGCGGCCAGAGTTGCAAACGCGGCAATGAGGCCTCCCGGCAGCGAACGAAGGGCCACTCGTTTCACTAATCCTTCGCGGACCGGATCGTGAGCGGGCGCGAGGGCGAGGAAGAAGCCCGGAATGCCAATAGTCAACGAACCGATCACCGTGAGATGGCGGGGGTAGAACGGGAACGACAGCAAGCTGACTCCCGTGATCAGCGCGAGCACGGCGGAGTAGACGGTCTTGGTCAGAAAGAGCGTCGCCACCCGTTCATTGTTGGCGATGACCCGCCGACCTTCGGCCACGACGCTCGGCAACGCGGCGAACGAGTCGCCGAGCATGACGATCTCGGCGACCGATCGGGCCGCCGCGGTACCTGTGCCCATGGCCGCACCGACGTCGGCCTGTTTCAACGCGGGCACGTCGTTGACACCGTCGCCGGTCATCGCCACGACGTGACCGGCGGCCTGGAGCGCTACGACGAGCGCCTTCTTCTGATGTGGTTCGACCCGTCCGAACACGTCATGCTTTTCGAGCATTGCCGCCAACGCAACCGGTTCGGTCGGGAGGTCGCGGGCGTCGACCGGCTCGTCGACCTCGATGCCGACCCGGCGGGCCACCGCGGCGACCGTGCGAGGATGGTCTCCTGAGAAGATCTTGACCTTGACGCCTTGGGCCCTGAAATAGTCGAGAGTCGACGACGCGTCGGCGCGAACCTGCTCCTCGATCGCCACGATGGCGATCGGCTCCAGATCCGTGGGTAGCGTGTCGCTGTCGGGCAATGACGGGGCCCGAGCGACCAGAAGGACGCGGCGTCCGGCCTCGATTTCGGCGTCTACCGAATCTCGCACGGCTCGGTGATCATCGGGTCGGTCGACCGGCAGCAGCGCGTCGGGCGCCCCGAGCAGGTACGTGCCGTGGCCCTCGAAGGTCACACCGCTATAGCGGCGGGCGGACGAGAACGGGACACTCGACGTAGCCGACCATGGCGGCGACGGCGGGGGACAGGCGGCCGCAATGGCGCGAAGACTGGCGTTCGGGTTGGGATCGTTAGCGCCGAATGCGCCAAGCACCGCGTTCGGATCGTTGTGTTGATCGGTGCTTGAATCGCCGACCGCGATGACGGCGTGGAGCACCAAGGTCGGTTCGGTCAGCGTGCCGGTCTTGTCGAGGCACACGACATCGACTCGAGCGAGGCCTTCGAGGGCGGCGAGTTCCTGGACCAGCGCTCCCTTCTTTATGACCCGCTGGACGCCGACCGCCAGCGCCATACTGGTGAGAAGCAGGAGTCCCTCGGGGACGAGTCCCACGAGTCCGGCGACCGACGATCGCAACGCCTCCCGGAGCGAGTCGTGTACCCGCAACTGACCAATCACCAACACCAGACCGATCGGCGGAATGGCCCATCCGATCACTCGTAGAATCCGGTCTATTCCCGCCCGCAACTCGGAGCGGGCCTTGGTGTACTGCCGAGCTTCAGCGGTGAGCTTCTGTGCGTACGCGGCCTCCCCTACGGCCGTGGTCACGACCCGCGCCCGACCGGCGGTCACGAACGACCCCGAGCGCAGCGGGTCGCCCACCGCCTTCGGGGCGGCCTCCGACTCGCCCGTCAACAGAGACTCATCGACATCGAACTCACTCGCGTCGAGGACTGTCGCATCAACAGGGATCTGGTCGCCCGGCGCCAGTTCGAGGACGTCGTCAAGTACGACTTCGTCGATGGGAATACGAGTGGCTACGCCGTCACGCCACACGTTGACCGTCGGTTCGGTGAGTACCAGGAGTCGATCCAGTGACCGTTTGGCTCGCAATTCTTGGATGATGCCGATCGCCGTGTTGGCGATAATCACCCCTCCGAACAGTGCATCCTGAGGCGGAGCAACGATGACCACCACTACGAACAACGCGCCTAACAAAGCGTTGAATCGTGTGAATACGTTGGCCGAAACGATGTCGCGCACCGAACGGGTGCGATCTTGCGTCCGATTGGTTTGCCCCTGAGCGACGCGGGCCGCTACGTCTTTGGTCGATAGGCCACCGCTGAACGCAACCGGCGTATCAGTCCTCAGGGCTCGGAACCACGACGACGGGACAAGACGCGTGATGGACAACCTGGCTGCTGACCGACCCGAGCAGGAGGGACGTGAATCCGCCACGGCCGCGGTTGCCGACCACGATCATGTCGGCGTCCTTCGCCTGTTCCAGGAGTATTTGAGATGGTCTCCCGTTGATTGTGAGGGGCTCGATGACGACGTCGCCGGCGCCCAGTTTGGCTACGGCTTCGGCTACCGCGGTGGTGAGCATGTCGGTCGTTCCCTTTTCGAATTCCGGCGCCGGAAGCAGAAACACGGCGCCCTCGGTATACATCGACACGGGTACTTCCCAAGCCCCGATGACCCTGAGTTTGCTCTTGCGCAGCTTCGCTTCGGTGAGCGCCCACTCGAGGGCGCGCTGCGCGCTCGACGAGCCGTCGACACCTACGAGGATGGTTGTCATGGTTGTGCTCCCGGGTCCAGGGTCGAAGTCGTCACGGGACCATACAACTGATTTTCACCCCTACCTAGAGGCATTGGTCCCGACCGACGTCGTTGGACGGGTGACCAAGGGCCCTGTCGATTCGTCGCGTTGGGGCCCACAATTACGCCATGACCGTCGGCTCAACCTCCGGACCCATTGTGACGGCGGCCGGGTTCACGCGGCTCGTCGTGGCCTACGATGGCCTGACCACAACGAGCTACGCGCTCGACCTCGCGCGCGGGCTTGTCGATCGGTGCGGGCTTCCAGCCGAGGTTGTGACCGTCTTCAGTCCGGGGCTGTCGGCCGGCGCCACGAGAACCGAGATCGAGAGCATCGACGCCGTCCAGCGGCTGGGGGCCGCCGTCGTCGCGCTGGCGTCCAATGATGTCGTGGCCGCGATCACGGCCCACGTGGCTGCCATCGCGAGCGACACCGATGGCAGCGGCCGGGCTGGTCGGCCGCTGCTGTGTTTGGCCAGCCATGGCCGCGGCCGTCTCACCGAGATGGTGATGGGCAGCGTGAGCGAGAACTTGGTCCGCACCCTCGGCCGGCCCATTCTCCTGGCTGGGCCAGCGGCCCGGGTCATCTCGACGTTGTCGGAGACGCTGCTCGTGAGCATCGACGGATCAGAGCCGTCCGCGCTGATCCTCGGCGTAGCCCAGGATTGGGTGGCGAGCTTCGGCGGAACTGTCCGCCTGCTCTACGTCAAGGCCCCCGACGATGACGCCCGTGACGCACGGCGCTATCTTGGCAAAGCCCGCGAATGGCTGGAGGGTCATGGGGTTGAGGCAACGGCCGAAATGGGGGAGGCCCGATCGCCGCAAGCCGGCATCTTGCACGCGGTCAGGGGCTTTGGCGTTTCAGCCGTGGCCATGACCACCCACGGACGCGGTCGGATTCGCCGCCTCGAACGAGGAAGTATTGCCCTCGACGTAGTACGGGCCGCGGTGCGCCCAGTGCTCTTGCTGAACCCGCACGCGGAGCCTCCGGCGGGCTGAGTGGGCTGAGTCCGATGTGGTGCCTCAGGACGAGGGTGCGGATATACACCACCAGGATCGGGCACTTTGGGGAAACTCTACAAGTACCCCCGGAATGCGAAGGCCCATTCGACCACTGTCGGCGCCAGCTGCCGTCCGGTGATGACAAGGGGGGTCAAGTAGAGCCAGGTGTCGCGGCCTCGCACCCATGGCCTCGGATCCCAGCTGCGCAACCACACGGGCGTGATCGGCGCATCCTCGTGGTGGAGGCGGCCGCGCACCACGACGCTCCAGCCGGAGTTCGTCGCGTTGTCGATTCCATCCACCTCGAAGCCGACCCGGGTTTCTTCCTCTTGGTCGAGCGTGCCTCCCGGACGGGTGCGAATGACGATCGCGGCGCCGCCCTGTCCGTTGTCGGCGAGTCGGTAGTTGACGGGAAAGGCGACGGGAAAGTCATTCTCGACGATGCAGAGACGTCCCACGGTGTGACGGCTCAACAGGCTCAAGCACTCTGGGATGGAGAGTTCGGTGAAGGCGGAAGATGCGGGATCAGACATGATTTCCTTTCGGGTGACAGTCTAATGAAGGGCGTGGTGGAGCTGACCCAGAACGACGACGCATCCGAGGATGAGCGTGCCGAGTATCAGGTTGCGTTCGGCCAGGGCCAAGGTCTTGGGCGCCGGGCCATTGTCACCCATCGCGCCGACGCTGGCGAGCGTCGGCCGAGCCGGCTGCCCCACGCCGATCGACAAACTCCTGGCAATCCGCACGCTTGTGGCCGTCGAGCCGGCGACCAAGACCATCTTGACGGCGAACACCGCGACATAGGCGAGTCCGAGATTGGTGGCTACGAGGCCCCGCAAATCGGTGAGGCCGGCCGAACCGTTGCGCACCAACGTCACCCCGGAGACAGTGGCTAGGAGGAGTCCTCCGCCAGCCAGGATCAGGTAACGATCGGCGATGAATTTGGCGATGTCATCGCGGCTCGAGCCGGGGCCGACGCGGTTGGCCAGAACGAGACCCAACACCGTGACGACCCATGAAATCGCGCCGATCGTGTGCAGAAGCGCCATCATTGCGGTCGTGACGTCGAAGCCAGTGGCGGCGGCACCGGTCAGATGGCTCGCGGCCGCTTGCGTCGCGGCAAAGTGGGTCGACCCCGAAGGGGCCGGTCCCGCCGCCGCGATACCGGCCCCGGACGCGGTCGCCACGTTCGCGCCGTAGGGGTTGTAGCGGTCATAGAACGTGGGATCGTTGCGCAAGACGGCCCGCATTGACGGATTCGAACTCGGATCATGTGAGGAAGACCGTGCCGGGGCGTCGGCGATGCTATCGGTGAACAGCTCGACATTCTGCGACGGTTTGTGGGTTCGAACGACGATGACCCAGTCGCCTTTAGCCGGATATACGACGCGAACACGATACGACGTGGGATCTCCCGCGACGGATGCCATGGGCGTGGTCACGACCCGAAGGTCGGGGTCGTCAGCCAGCGCGCCGAGATCGAGATCGGCGTTTTGAACGGCGACTCCGGTGGCGGTGAAGGCCTGGGCCGTATAGGTCCGGGCACCGCTGCCCGACTTCTCCACCTGCAGCGTGATCCGATTGACCGCGGCCGGGGTTTCTGAGCCTCGAGCAGGATCCAGGGTGCCGAGGGCGATCAACCCGAGCACGGCTGCGCCGATTGTCCGTACGCCGGTCATGGCTTGACTATCCACACCGTAGTCATGCCGTGGAGGCCGACATCGGACTCCGCGTGGGTGAGGATGTGGCAGTGAAATGCCCATGCCCCGGGGTGGATGCTGGTGACAACGACGTCATAGCGTTCGCCCGGTGCGACGTTCAGCGTGTCGACCTCATACGGGGCCGGCAAAAAGTTGCCGTCCTTCGCAATGACCAACATGCGATGGCCGTGAAGGTGCATGGGGTGGATGATCAATCCCTCGTTCATAAATCGGATCAGCGTTTTCTCGCCGGGCTTGGTGATGACCGGTGCCGTCGCCGGAAATCCTTTCCCATTGATGCCGAATCCGAGCGGTCCGTCGGTCAAGATTTCGGTGTATTCACTGTCGTGTGCCGCGAACGCCGGTATCGGAGTTGTGGTGCAGTCGACGATGAATGCGCCCAGCAGACCGAGTGGCACCTGACCGTCTGCCGCATGGTGGGAATGGTACATGTGACTGCCGCAATTGATCGGGGTAAGTGTATATTCATAGGACTGACCAGGCTTTATCGGGTCTTGCGTGACGAAGGTCACGCCGTCTTGCCTGTTGTCGTCGACTTCGACGCCATGAAAGTGGATGGAGGTCGATTGCGGCAATTCATTCTTGATCCGCACCTTGACCGTCTCACCCTGCTTCACCCGAATCTCCGGTCCGGGGACGGTGCCGTTGTACGTCCACGCCTCGTAGACGCGACCGGGCGATACTTCCCACTGGACGATCTTGGTCGTCAGATTGAATATCTTCGTGCCGTTCTCGATCGTCGGGACGAGGGGGACGCCGCCGAGCCCCGCCGTCTTGGCCGGCGGTCCACTCAAGAACTGTTTGACCACGGCCTCATGGGCGTTGTCGATGGCGTCTGACGCCGATATTGCCCCGGGGGCCGCCTTCGTGGCCACGGTAGCCGATCCGGCCACGCCGTCGACGGTGAAGGTGCCCTGCATGCCGGCCTCACGATGGCCGGAGATCGAGCAGAACCAGGTGTAGGAGCCGGCTTCGAGTTTCCCGAGCCGCAAGACTGTCGATTCGCCCGGCGGAAGCGTGGGAGTCTGGCCGAGGCCCTCGATGGTGAGGTTGTGGGGCGACGGTCCTTTGTTGGTCACCTTCAACGCCACATCGCCGGCCGGAATCGGGCTCTTGTCGAGGGCGATCCGAAAATCGGCCAGCGTTACTGTTCCAACGGGTTTGGACGAAGTTGCCGAAGTGGATCCGGTGTCTTGGGCCGATGCGGTCTTGCCGCGCCAGGTCAAGCCCATTGCCACCACACCGAACAGCACGGCGATCATCGAAACAACGATTGCCACCACCGAAAACCCATCGGCCGTTTCTCGTTCCATTATCAGCACCCTCTCTGCACGACACGGACATTCCGCGCTGGCCATCCTGCCCTGCGAGGGGTCGAATCGGGAGGGACCTTTGGCAGGAATAGGGCGGACTCGTTCCCGAAGGGCAACCGCTGCCGGGTGACGGCATGGTCGTCGCCGCCGAGGGTCTCACTCAACCGCCGTGTCGTCGGAGTACGGCACTTCGCGCATCGAGCACCCCGACCATGCTGATCGCCGCGCCGCCGGCGATCAACCACGCGACCGGTGGAACGGCGCTGAGGCCCAGGAGCTCGCGCCCTGTGGGCGTCGTATAGGCGACCACCTGCAGCAGGATCGATCCCACGATGCTCGCCAGCATGGGCTTGGCTCGCCACCAGGCCGGTTCGAACGCGAAGTGTCGGGCGCGTGCGACATAGGCCAGTAAGAGATGGCAGGCGATCAACGTCAGCAACAGCGATGAACGCACGGTGCTCGGGGTCCACCCCCAGCGGGTATCCGTCCACCAGGAGGCGCCCAACACGATTGCGGTGATCACCAAGGCGTCGAACAACATGCCTAGCAACCGCGTTCGACTGAGGAGGTGATCCGATCGCGGGCGCGGAGGCTCCGCGAGTGGGTCGCCGACGGGCTCATCGGTGCCGAGGGCGAGCCCGGGCAGGCCGTCAGTGATCAAGTTGATCCATAACAACTGCACGGGCAAAAGCGGTGTTCTGAGGTCGGGCAGCACGACCAGAGCCCCGGTCACGACCAGGACCTCGGTCAGGTTGCCGGTCAGCAGATAGCGCACGACGTTGACGAGGTTCCGAGCGATACGGCGGCCCTCGGCGACGCCGGTGGCAATCGTGCCGAGGTCCCCGTCGGTCACGATGATGCTTGCCGCCTGCCGCGCTACGTCAGTGCCGCCCGAGCCGGCAATAGCGACGCCGACGTCGGCTCTCCGCAGCGCGGGCGCGTCGTTGACGCCATCGCCGGTCATGGCCACGATGGCCCCTCGGGCGCGATGCGCGTCGACGAGCGCAGTCTTCACGTTCGGCTCGACGCGGGCTACCACACTCGCCTGCCAGAGGGCTGCGGCCGCCGCATCGGGGGTCATCGTCGCCAACGTGGCGCCATCGATCACCTCATGCGGTTGTGCCGGACCGTCCAAAATTCCCACCGCCTCGGCGACTGCGCCCGCGGTGGTGGCATGGTCGCCGGTAACCATCACGACTCGGATTCCGGCCCGACGGCAGTCAGCAACCGCACCAACCGCCGACGGCCGTAAGGGATCACCAAAGGCCACGAGTCCGAGTGGGCGGAGCCCGGCGTCGAGATCGTCCGTGGTGGCGTCGGCTACTGCGAGCACCCGCAGCCCGCGCCGGGCGAGAGCTTCCACGGCCTGACTGAGCCGGGTGACGTCCGGCGCCGTCGCGCATCGAGACAGAATCGATTCCGGGGCACCCTTTACTGACAGATGGGCAGTGCCCTTGCTTTCGTGGATCGTCGACATGCTGCGCGTCTCGGCCGAGAAGGGCCGCGAGTCGATTCGCTCACCGATCTGCGCTGCGACTTTGGCTCGATGCGGTGCCGGCACCGCATCAAGCAGAGCGATGTCGAGTGGATCACCGATCCCACCGACAGCGTCGTTGGCTCGTGTGACGGCCGTCCAGAATTCTCGTCGAGGCCGGGCTGCACCAACAGGTCGACAACCTCCAGGTGTCCAGACGTAATGGTGCCGGTCTTGTCGGCGCAGAGGACCGAAGTGCTACCGAGCGCCTCGATGGCGGGCAGCCGGCGCACGATCACCCCGCGCTTTGCCATCCGTGTCGTCCCTAAGGCCAGCGCGCTGAGCACGACGCTGGACAAGCCTTCGGGAATAGCGGCGATCGCCAACGCCACGCCCGTGAGCACCGCCTCGGCCGTTCGCTTCTGTTGGCCTGCGTTTCGTGCGTACGTGCCGATGCCGACCAGAACACCGACCACAATCGCGAGGAGGCTCACTTGGGCGGCAATGACCGAGAGTTCGCGAACCAGCGGCGGATCAGTCGGCTTCTCCATCGCGGTGGCGATCTGGCCGAGCTTCGTCGCTGCTCCGGTGGCGGCGACCACCCCTTGACCCGACCCGCGGACGACGAGCGTGCCGGCGAACACCTGATCTTGGGCGATCTTGTCGACGGGCAGGGACTCACCTGTCAACATAGCCTCGTCCACGGCCATCAACGACGATTGCGCCACGCGAGCGTCCGCCGGAACGCGGTCACCGGCGGCAAGTTCAATGAGGTCGTCGGCCACCAGACCTTCGGCCAGAATCTCCTGCAGCAATCCATCTCGCCAGACTTTGCTGGTCGGCGCGACGAGTTGCTCCAATGCTGCCATTGCGTCATTCGCGGCGCGTTCTTGGCGCACCGCCACTGCCGTGTTGATGACCACGATCACAAGGATCGACGCGCCCTCGCCTGAGCGCCGCAGCACGACGATCGTGATGAAACCGGCGGCCAACAAGATGGCCGACAGGGGGTTGACGAGCTGTTTGGCCACCCGCGCCATTAACGTCGGAGGGGTCGTCTTCGGAAGGGCGTTCGGACCCGAAATGGCGAGCCGTTGCATGGCGTCGGTCGAGGTCAGGCCCCGCGTCGCTTCGGGAGTTCCGATCGTCGATTCGGTTGTCGTCAGGTGTCCTTGGTCAGCGGGCGGGGCATCGATCGATCTTCTCAGCCGGGCACCACGAACGCTACCGACCATTGGCACAACTTTGACGACGGCGATGCGCACATGCGCCTCCAACCCCGCTCCGAGGCGTATCACCGACCTCGTGCTCTAGCTCGCGGCTCGTGGCCAGCAGCGCCGGAGTTCATGATCGCGTCGACCAGTTCCGTCCGGAGCGAACCGGCACCTGACGGCACCTGCCCCGGTGGTCCGTTGGGCTGGGTCGAGGTCAGATCCCGCTCGGGTAGGTGTCCGGCGGTTCGCCTTCCTCCCAGACCGACGTGCGCTCCAGCGGCTCGAGCGCGGTGGTGTGGTCGATGTGGATGACGGCGTCAAACTGGTCGGCGAGGTGCGTCTCGACGTAGTGGCTCTCCAACTCGGTCTCGGGACGGTATATGACGCCGATGGCCCGGTGCAGGCGCGGGACGCGGAGGCGCTCGGCCAGGCCCTCGTCCAGCCGGGTGCGCAGAAGGAACCGCGGATGGCCGACGTCGTGGAACAGGTCCTCGACACTTCCAGGCAAAGCCCGCCGGACGCGCTTCCGCTCAGCCGGGCCGCCCCAGTCCCGGGCCGCAGTGACCGACCCGTGGTAGGTGGTGAAGCCGACCAGTGGCGTATCGTCCGCCCCCACCCGCTGACGCACGAGCTGGCCGACGTTGAGCTCTCCGCGCCGCGACATGCTCGTGGACCGCGCGTCGCCCACGTGGGAGTTGTGCTCCCACACGATCACCTTCGGGCTGCGGCCGCTCTCGGTTTGGTGCTCGACGAGCGCTTCGAGCGTCTCGGCCATGTGGAGGTCGCGCAGGTTCCAGGACGAGACCTCGGCGCGGTACATCTCGCGGTAGTACTCCTCTGCTGAGGCCACGACGCGGGCGTTCTGACGGGCGAAGAAGAGCTCGTCGCGCCCGACCCAGCCATTACCGGCGAGATACGCGACGGACGCGTGGCGCAGCTCTATCAGCTCGGCCACCACTGCGCTCTCGCACGGCGCCTCGACCCGCAGGCGGGCTTCGGCGCCGTAGATCTGACCCTCCCGGGCGGAGTGGTCGAAGCAGGAGTAGCGCTGCCTGGCGCGGGCTGCCGCGGGCGGGTCCACGCGGTCGAGGTAGCCGACCACCGCCTCGATCGACGCGTGGAGGCTGTAGAGGTCGAGCCCGTAGAAGCCGATCCGTTGCTGCGGCTCCAGGGTCTGGTTGTGGACGTGCAGCCACGCGATGAAATCGCACACCTCGGTGTTGCGCCACATCCAAGATGGGAAACGCCGGAAGTCGCCCAGCGCCTCCCGCGTCGTCATGTCGCTCGAGGCACCGGTCACGTAGCGGTTCACACGGTACGCATCGGGCCAGTCCGCCTCGACCGCCACTGCGCCGAAGCCCCGCTCCTCGATGAGGCGGCGGGTGATGCGCGCCCGCTCGCGGTAGAACTCGTGCGTCCCGTGCGTCGCCTCGCCGAGCAGGACGATGCGGCGCTCGCCGACGGCGTCGAGCAGGTCGTCGTAGTCGTGGTCGTCGCCGTTCAGGGGGACGCAGACCCGATCGATCCGACAGGTGAGGTCGAGTGCGCGGGTGATGTTCATGACTGGTCTCGTTTCGGGGGTGTACCGGGCAGGGTGTGTGCGGCCGCCGTCGGGGATGCCTTGGTGAAGTGCTGCCGAAACCATCTAACGGCGAGTGAGGCCACTTCTTCGAGAGCGCCCTCCTCCTCGAATAGATGGGTGGCTCCGGGAATGACGGCGAGGCGGTGGGGAGCGCGGAGCCGAGCCGCGGCGAGTCGGTTGAGGCCCAGCACGACCGTGTCGTCACCGCCGACGATCAGCAGGGTCGGCGCGTGCACACGCTCGAGCGCCGATCCAGCGAGATCGGGCCGCCCTCCTCGCGACACGAGCGCCGCGATCGTGGCGCCCGTTGCGGCGGCAGCGACCAGCGCGGCCGCCCCTCCGGTGCTCGCACCGAAGTAGCCGACCGGACGCGCGGCGAGGTCCGGCTGCGTGCGCAGCCAAGCGGTAGCGGCCAGAAGCCGGGCGGCCAGCAGGTCGATGTCGAAGACGTTGTCCCGGTCGGTCGCCTCACGTTCCGTGAGAAGGTCGATGAGCAAGGTGGCCATCCCGGCCTCCTGCAGCACATCGGCCACCGCGATGTTGCGATGGCTGAACCGGCTGCTCCCGCTGCCGTGCGCGAACACGACGGTGCCCCGCACGTCGGCAGGCACGTAGAGGTGCCCCTGGACGGTCACGCCATCGGGCCCAGTGATCTCGACCTCTTCGTCGCGCCGTTGGGGCCGAGCGCTCCCTGAAGCGGTGACCGCAGGCGGAGCGGCGATGTGTGCGTGCTCGGCCAGGATCCGTTCGACCTCGTCGTCGCTCGTCTCCGAGAAGTCGCGGTACCAGCGTCCGACGGCGACGAAGTCGGTCGGCGACATAAGCACGATCACGTCGTCGGCCACGCGCTCAAGCACGGTGCATGCCTCGGGCGACGCCACCGGCGTGGCGACCACGACCCGCCCGGCGCCGTGCCTGCGGGCCACCTGCACCGCGGCCAGAGCCGTGGCGCCCGTCGCGATCCCGTCATCGACGATGACGACCGTGGCGCCGGCGAGGGGAGGCCTCGGCCGGTTCCGGCGGAACCGCGCCGCTCTTCGCTCGACCTCGGCGCGCTCGGCGCGCTCGGCGCGAGCGAAGGCCTCCTCGCTGATGGCGGCATGGCGGATGACGTCGTCGTTGCGAATGGACACACCGTCCTCGCCGACGGCGCCCATGGCGACCTCGCCGTGGAACGGGGCGCCCACCTTGCGGACGATCAGGACATCGAGCGGGGCGTGCAGACGGCGGGCGACCTCCGCCGCGACGGGCACGCCGCCGCGCGGGAGCCCGACGACGACCGTGTCCGGGCCGGTGAACGAGACCAGGCGGGCCGCGAGTGCCGCACCTGCAGTTCGGCGATTCTCGAAGATCATGCGGCGCCGACGCCCCGGCGGCTGGCCACGCGTCCAGCCGGTTCCTGCGCTTGGCAGGCTCTAGCGCCACCGATGCGCACCACGACCTGTCCGGGACGGGGCTCAGGACCGGCGACCTCGCGCATCTCCGGGTCGTGCTTCCAAGCGGTGAGCTGCAGGGCCTTCATCGGTTCCTCCTAGCTGTCGGGTTACTGCGCGTGGGCGGCCCACCCCTCGGTCAGCGCACGGCGGGCAGGTGCTCGACGGTGGCATCGCCGCTTGGGACAAAGATGCTCTCATGGTCGTCGTCCCAGCGCATGAGATAGCGCGCCGTGATCACCCTCGACGTTCAACACGATTCCGCTCCGGTCGGGCTCACCGAGCCGGTGGTTGCGGATGACGATCCTGTCTCCCACAGTCACATGCATTACACGACCTCCTTCGTCCCGGTGGTTCCGGCGCCGTACATGCTGGGCTGCGCGTCCGCCTCGGCCTAGGCCGAAAGTCATCACCCGCAAGGGTCGGTGTTCGTCGACCGCCGTGCAGCGCACGATCCTGTGGTTTGGGACCTTGTCCTCTTCCGTCGGGCACGTTTCGGGAGGACGCTGCACCTACCTTTATCGGAGCGGGGAACCCGCCGGAGGAGCGTGCGTTTCGTGGATTCTTCTGTTGAAGTGTTGTGTGCCGCGCTTGACCCGCAG
>JANYDT010000044.1 GCA_025359845.1 Acidimicrobiia bacterium | reverse complement strand
TAGTTCCGGCATGGCATCGGACTCGGTCGTCATCACCCAGCAGGTGGCGTACACGAATCAAGTGTCCTACGGCGCGGCCACGCTCACCACCAACTTCACGGTAGGTCCCCACACCAACCCCTGCCCGGCCACCGCGGCGTAGGTTTGACCGCGCCGCTACACGGTCAGACCTTGAGCCTTGTGGTCAGCACTGAGCGGAGACCAACTTTTCGAGCAGGCTCTCGATGCGGCCGAGCTGGCCGGCGAGCCCTTCGAGCGCCGGGCTGGCGGCAGCATGACTCTGGTTCGCGGCCTGGAGTTGTTGGTAGCAGGTGGCGAGCATCCGTCCGCTGTCGCGCTCCTCGGCCACGTAGCGACCCATGAGCGCGCCGGTCTGAATGTCCATGGAGGTGTCGTCGAAGAAGCTCGAGAAGATGTCTTTGGTGCCGGGCTCAGCCTGACGGCCAACTTTCAGTTTTTCGAACTTCTCGCAGTCCGACATTTCGGTGGAGGAGGCGATGGCCATCTTGGCGTCGGCCTCAGCGGAGTCGCCTCGCGGTACGACCGCAAACCCCAGCTCGGAGATGCGCTTGGCGAAGGCTTTGCCGTGCTCGCCCTCGCGGATAGCGACGCTGGCGATAACGCACCGGACGTCGTCGCTCTTGGTGGTGGCCGCCCAGCAGTTGAGGTAGCCCTCCGCTTCAGTTTCGGCCAGCGAGATGGCGTTGAGAAGACCTAGATAACTCGGTTTCGAATTCATGCCCGATAGCGTACGCCGGACGGGGCGTAAGAATTCAAAGGGCATCCGGGGGCTCATTATCGGCCGGACGGCGCCCTGAATCCTTAAGGGCCGCAACGCGAAACACCGGGCCCGAGGGCCCGGCGAATCGTTTTGGGGGATGTTACCGGCGGCGGCCTGAGGGGGGATAGGCCAGCCGCCGGAGATCTTGGGCGCTTGTGAACGCTTGCACAAACTATAAACGATGTGTTGGCGAAAAGCTTCACTTTTTTGCGTGAACTCCGTCACAGTACTTGCGTACTGCAAGTTTGCAGTGCGCAAGTAGCTGTCAGTCATGCCATCAACAGAACTCTTTACATCATTCCGCCCATGCCGCCCATGCCGCCCATTCCACCAGGCATGCCCCCGCCGCCGCCGCCAGCTGACGGAGGTTCGGGCTTGTCGGCGACGATGGCCTCGGTAGTGAGCAGGAGCGCGGCGATCGAGGCTGCGTTCTGCAAGGCAGAACGGGTGACCTTGGCCGGATCGATGACCCCGGCCTTGACCAGGTCAACCATCTGTCCTGTAGCGGCGTTCAGGCCCATATTGCCGGATTCGGCTTCGACCCGTTGAACCATGACGGCACCTTCGTAGCCGGCATTGGCGGCGATCCAATAGAGCGGAGCCTCCAGAGCCTTCGACACGATGCGCGCGCCGGTAGCCTCGTCGCCTTCCAGTTTCAAGGCGTCAACCGCCTTGCGAGCCCGGATCAGGACCGTGCCGCCACCGGGCACCACACCCTCTTCGATGGCCGCACGGGTGGCCGAGAGGGCGTCCTCGATGCGATGCTTCTTCTCTTTGAGTTCGACCTCGGTGGCGGCACCGACCCGTACGATGGCAACGCCACCGGCGAGCTTGGCGAGGCGCTCTTGGAGCTTCTCCCGGTCCCAATCGGAGTCGGTGTCTTCGATTTCACGCTTGATCTGGGCGATGCGGCCCTTGACTTCGTCTTCCGAGCCAGCACCCTCGATGATCGTCGTGTTGTCTTTGTCGATCACGACCTTTCGGGCTTTACCCATGAGATCGAGGGTGACCGAATCGAGCTTGAGACCGATTTCTTCACTGATGACGGTGCCGCCAGTGAGGATGGCCATGTCTTGCAACATCGCCTTACGGCGCTCGCCGAAGCCCGGGGCCTTGACCGCAACGGAACTGAACGTGCCCCGGATCTTGTTGACCACAAGCGTGGCCAGGGCCTCGCCGTCGACGTCTTCGGCGATGATCAGCAGGGCTTTGCCCGTGCCCATGACCTTCTCGAGCACCGGCACGAGGTCGTGCACGGAGCTGACCTTGGAGTTGAGCAGCAGAATGTACGGTTCGGCCAGGACCGCCTCTTGGCGCTCCTGATCGGTGACGAAGTACGGCGACAGGTAGCCCTTGTCGAACTGCATGCCCTCCGTGAAGTCGAGTTCCATGCCGAAAGTGTTGGATTCTTCGACTGTGACTACGCCGTCTTTTCCGACCTTATCGATGGCGTCGGCGATAACGGCACCCACTGACGGATCGGCCGCGGAGATGCTCGCCACTTGGGCGATCTCTTCCTTGCCGTCGACGTCCTTCGAAAGGGCCTTGATGGATTCGACGGCCGCAGCTACGGCCTTCTCGATGCCCTTTTTGAGACCCATTGGATTGGCGCCCGCGGCGACGTTGCGAAGGCCTTCCTTCACCATGGCCTGAGCGAGCACCGTGGCTGTCGTCGTGCCGTCACCGGCGACGTCATTGGTCTTGGTGGCAACTTCCTTCACGAGCTGTGCGCCCATGTTCTCGAACTTGTCTTCGAGTTCGATTTCCTTCGCGATGGTGACGCCATCGTTGGTAATGGTCGGCGCACCGAACTTCTTTTCGATCACCACGTTTCGGCCCAGCGGACCGAGGGTGACCTTTACGGCGTCAGCGAGGCGGTTGACACCAGCCTCGAGACCGCGCCGTGCGGCCTCGTCAAACTTCAGCATTTTGGACATATGTGACTCCTCAGCCCATGACCGCGAGAACGTCGCGGCTGGTCAGAATTAGGAGATCCTCTCCGCTAACGGACACCTCGGTGCCGCCGTACTTGGAGTACAGGACCTTGTCACCGACTTTTACGTCCATAGGAATCAGGTCTCCGGTGTCGCTACGACGGCCGGGGCCGACGGCGAGAACTTCGCCCTGCTGGGGCTTTTCTTTGGCGGTATCAGGAATGACCAGGCCAGACGAAGTCTTGGACTCGGACTCTCCGGGGCGCACCACAATGCGATCATCAAGCGGCTTCACGTTCACGGCGTTTCCTCCGTAGGGGTTGAGGCTGTTAGCACTCACGACAGGTGAGTGCCAAGCTAGCAGTCTCCGGGGGAGAGTGCCAACACCTCATCCGATCGTCAGACGCGCAGTAACATCTTCAACGCAACCGTGGTTCCGACGACGACGATGACGGCCCGGAGCACCGGAGCGGGGATGCGGCGCCCCACCTTCGCTCCGAGCAAGGCCCCGAGAACCGATCCGACAGCAATGAGTCCGGCGATGCCCCAGTGCACCGCCCCCTTCAGTGCGAAGACCAGCCCCGAGACGCCGTTGGCTGTCGCCGCGAGCACGTTCTTGGCCGCGTTGATCTTGCGTAAATCACCCACCAAAAAGGTGCCAAGCAGGGCGATGAGAATAATGCCCTGCCCGGCCCCGAAGTAGCCGCCGTAAATGCCGGTCGCGAACACTCCTACGAGGAGGACCGGGGAGTTGTGCTCCACCCGTCCGCTGCCTTGCTGGCGAGCCGCCACCCGCTTCTGGAGCGTCGGCTGGAGTAGAACCAAAACGACGGACAACAGGATCAGATAGGGCACCACCGGACGGAACGAACCCGGGAATCCGAGCAGCAGAACCGCCCCGAGAATGGCGCCACCGCAAGACAGCGGCACAAGTCGACGGAGGCGGTCATGTTGGTCGCTGAGTTCCTTTCTGTACCCCCACACCGCGCTGAGCGATCCGGGAAAGAGTCCGAGGCCGTTCGAAACGTTCGCCGTCTTGGCCAGAAACCCCAGACCGGTGAGCGTCGGAAACGAAATGAGGGTGCCCGACCCGGCAATGGCGTTGACAAATCCGGCGGCGGCGCCCGCGGCGAAGATCGCCACGCCCCGCCACAGCGTCATTTCGGGGTTCAAGGGTAACGAGGCTACTTTCTACGGGATCGCCCAGTCGACAGGTTCGCGGCCGGCGCCGAGCAGCGCAGTGTTGGCCCTGGAGAAGGGACGGCTTCCGAAGAACCCGTTATGGGCGCTGAGCGGCGAGGGATGGGCTGATTCGATGACGGTATGACGACTGGTGTCGATGAGCAAGCGCTTCTTGCGGGCGTAGCTGCCCCACAACATGAAAACGACAGTATCGGGCTTGGCGTTCACCGCTTCGATAACCGCGTCGGTGAACGTCTCCCACCCCTTCCCGGCATGCGAAGCCGCGGTTCGCGCCCGCACCGTCAACGTCGCGTTCAGCAGTAACACGCCTTGTTCGGCCCAGTGATCGAGGTTACCGTGCCTCGGTACAGGGCAACCGAGGTCGTCGTGCAGTTCCTTGAAGATATTGACGAGCGACGGGGGTGGGGTCACGCCACGACGAACCGAGAAGCAGAGGCCGTGCGCTTGTCCGGCCCCGTGGTAGGGATCTTGGCCGAGTATGAGCACCTTCGTCGAAGCGAAAGGCGTTAGATGC
>JANYDT010000039.1 GCA_025359845.1 Acidimicrobiia bacterium | reverse complement strand
GAGTTTTCGTACGAAAACTCACTCCAAATGCCACGCAACCTGGCCGCCGCGCACGCAGCTGAACCGATCACTAGCCGAGGACCACTAGCCGAGGACGGCGCGCAGTTGTTCGAGTTTGGTGGGGTTGGCGCGGAACCACATCCATATGCCGCGCTTCTCGCGATCGATGAGACCGGCGTCGTGGAGCACCCTTAGGTGATGGCTGACGGTGGGCTGGTGCTTGCCAATCGGCTCGATGAGGTCGCACGCGCAGGCTTCGCCGGACGGGGCGGTGGCGATGAGGCTGAGCAGTCGAAGGCGGGCCGGGTCGGATAAGGCCGCGAAGGCCCGCGCCAGATCTGAGGCATCGTAGTCGTTGATCGTGACGGCGCGCACCAGCGCGCAACGGCGCGCACCAGCGCGCAACAGCGCGCACCAGCGCGCAACAGCCACAACCGATGCAGTGCTACGGGAAGGACGGTAGGCCAGCCTGCCGACGGGCTGCAGCAATGACGCCACTAGCACCGCCGCGGTTGAAGCCACGGCGGTCGCAAACACGCCCGCCCGGCACTTATTGTGCGCGAAGCCCCAGGTGTTTGCTGCTAGCAGCACGCGGGTAAGAGGCCCCCTACCAGGTATCCCAGTGCAGGATCGTGTCGGGGTCGGGCCGCATGGCCGGCTTGAAATCGGTGCCCTTCGTGTAGGCCAACGGCGAGAGGCATACCTGTGCGACGGTGTCGAACGGGATGCCGACCACCTCAGCGACTTCTTTCTCGAACATCAGGTGAAGCGTCGTCCACGCCGTGCCGAGGCCGCGGGCGCGAGCCGCAAGCATGAAGCTCCACGTGGCCGGCAAGATGTTGCCGAGAGTGGATGCCGACGCGAACGCGGGCAGACCGTCGAGGCGACTACCGTTATGGCAGGCGATGAGCAGCACCGGCACCTTGCTCATGTTCCTGGCCAGGTACGTAGCGGAATCGGCGACGCGATCCTGCTGAGCCTGTCCCTCGGCCGTCGGCTTCTTGATCGCCCCTGCGAAGCCTGGCATCTTCTCGTAGACAGCCCAAGACTTCGCATAGATATCAGCGATGGCCTGTTTCTTGGCCGGGTCCTTCACGATCACGAATTGCATCGAGATCATGTTCGATCCCGACGGCGCTTGCAGGGCGGCCGCCGCACATTCGCGGATCAACTCGTCGGGTACGTCGCGTTCGAGATCGAGACGCTTGCGCACGGCCCGCGTCGTTGCCAGCAGTTCGTCAGGATTGAGGTCAAGCAGGGCCATCGGCGCAGCCTACGCGCATGACCCCTCGCAGGGGAATTCTGGATCGGTTTCATGCCGGTAGAGGCGAGCGGACCGCTGTGACGTAGTCTTGCGAGGGATGTACCTGAACGAGTTCGCGGCCACCCTCGCGCCCCAAGACATGACCGGCTCGGAGGAGTTTGCGAGCCTGCTCTCGAGTGCCAGCGATTTGGGCCTGCCCCATTCGCCCGAGGTTCGCTACGCCTCGCGTCACACGGTGGTGCGGGGCATGCGGTTCCATTTCTCGGAATGGGGAGGGGTCGACCGGCCGCCCGTGCTGCTGCTTCACGGTGGTAACCAGTCGTCGCATTCCTGGGACCTTGTCAGCTTACACCTGGCTGACCGCTTTCACGTTTACGCCCTCGACCAACGCGGGCACGGAGACTCCGAATGGAACCGCGAACTCGACTATTCGATCGATGCCATGGTCGGTGACGCGATCGCGTTCATCGCCGATCAGAAGATGGAGCGCCCGATCGTGGTCGGCCATTCGATGGGCGGCCGGGTCACCCTGACCCTTGCGCTGCAACAACCTGATTTGGTCAAGGCGCTGGTCGTTGTCGATATCGGTCCCGAGATTACGGTCGAAGGGGCGAAGGCCATCCACAACTTTGTCTCCCATAATGTCGAATTCGACGACCTCGAGCAGTTTCTCGACAACGTGGAGAAGTACGACCGCTTTCGCACGCGAGCTCATATTGCCCGGACGGTGAAATACAATATGCTGCGTCGGGCCGACGGAAAATATGTAAGCAAGGTCGACCACCGAAGGGTTCCGACGCCCTTCGCGGAGTTGACCCTCGACGATGTAAAGAACCTGCCTTGTCCGGTGTTGGTCGTGCGGGGCGCAGAATCGAACATCTTCGCCCCGGATGCCGCCGTGCGCTTCGCCGACGCGCTACCTCATGGTCAGCTGGCAACGGTTCCGAACTGTGGGCACAACGTCCATTCGGGCAACACCAAAGGGTTTCTCGATGCCGTCGGCCCGTTTCTGGTCGCACTGGCGTGAGGAAAACCCGGTTGCGCTCGCTTCGCCGCATGGCGGCCGTCCTTCTCGCCTTGAGCGTCGTCTCGAGAGGCGCGCCTTTCTTGGCGACGTTCGATGCATCTGCGGCGGTGAAGAAACCCGCGACAAAGGCGTCAGTGGTTACGAAGGCACCCGTGAACAAGAACGTGGTTACGACAACGAACGCCTGGGCCGGTCTCGTCCCGAACTCGAGCCCGACTCGAGTGGCCTCGAGCCCGACCCGGGCCCCTTCGACGCCGCCGTCTGCCGTTACCCCGAGCGCGCTGACCGTCGCTCGGGGTGGGATCGGTACGGTCGTGGTCAGGCCGAGCCACGCCAAACCCGGTTCGCCGGTCATTTACAAGGTCGGTTCGTTGCCTTCGGGGGTCGCATCGAAGACCATTCCGAACGCATTGACCGCCCAGATAAAATTTACCGTCTCGAGTTCAGTTGTTCTGGGCACGTATCGAGTGGTTATCCGCGCTACCCAACGCGGTTCGGTGATTCTCTCGCAGGCGCTGACAATTACGATCGCCGGAGCGGGGAGTGGCACAGCCCGAGTGGCGAGCAGCGTCTCGGGCCCGGCCGGGTCCTCCGCGAGTGTGACAACGACGGCGACGGCGGGTTCCTCCGGCCCGACCCGGTCCAGCCTGAGCGGGGCGACACCAAACCCAGCCGCCACGGCCATCGCGTCCGGCACTGCGATTACCGGCACGATCGCTACCACGATCCTTGGGGCCGCGACCCCGACCCCGATCATTAGGGCTGCGATCTCGACCACGATCAGCAGGCGCGCGACCCCCACAATCACCGCCACCTCCCGCCCGTTGAGCACCTTGCCAGGCCAAACGACGGCCGTCAGCACGAGCTTGCCCTCGGTCACAGCGCCGGCGTCAACATCGGTCACCGCGCCGGCTTCAACATCGGTCACAGAGCCGGCGTCGACTTCGGCTACGACTACATCGGCGGCGTCGACATCGGCCCCTCGAGCGACTACTGGCGAACTCCTGGTGGCCCGAGCCACCGTCGAACGTCAGCCGGTCTGCGACCCCAATCCTGTTAGCGCCAAGGTGGGCCAGGCCACCTTTCAGAACACGACGGCCTCGAGTCGGATCCTCTCCGGCGCGTTCACTTCGAAAGGCAGCTGCGCGGAAGGGCTGGTGGCGCGAGTCGCCGGCAACGCTTCGTTCTCGGGGAGCGTCCCGATCGGCGCGCTCTTCCTGGTGCGGATTGACGACGCCGGCCTGAGCCTGAAGCGAGTTATCCGATCGAGCGCGAAGACCATCGCGATCGGCGATGGGATTGAAGTAAAGGTCACGTGCACGGGCGCAACTCCCCTGTCGACCTCGTTTGAACTCGTCAACGGCCAGACGGTTGTCGTACCCGATGTTGCAGTCGGATCGGTGTGCACGCTCCTGGAGACCGACGGCGACAACGGATTCAACGCACGCGACAACGTCGGCGCACCGAACGACAACGCCGTCACCGTGCGGGCGAGAGCGCCGGGATGCCCCTCCGCCTCGATCCAGACCAAAGTGCCGTCGGGCGGGGACTGCTACAACGAGGTGCTGTTCACCAACTGAGTTCAGCCGGACGATTTATGAGCCGGCGAATCCGCTGGCATTGGCGGGCAACATGAAATCGGGGTTATCGGCGATCAGCCGCTCCATGCGGTACTTGCTCTCGAACAAGGCCACGAGTGAGGCGTCGCTGCGCTGGAGCACTCGGATTCCGGTGAGCCGCCGCAGTTTCGCCGCCGTCGCGGCGTCGGTGCGCCGGGCCACGACGTACGGGCTTCCGCCGAGTTCGACGGCGGCGCCGAACTCATGCTCGAGCCTGTGGGCGAACACCTCGAACTGCAATGCGCCAACGGCGGCCAGGGTTGGCTCGCGGTCGCCCGTGTCGGGGTCGCGCAGGACCTGCACGACGCCTTCTTCATCGAGTTGCGCGAGCCCCGATCGGAACTGCTTGAACCGGCCGGTGTCTCTCGGTCGAGCCGACGCGAACACTTCAGGATCGAAGGTCGGCAAGGCCGGGAAGACCACCGGTTGCTCCGCGTAAAGAGTGTCACCGATACGCAAGTCGCGGGCGTTGATCAATCCAACCACATCGCCGGGGAAGGCCTCTTCGACAGTGTCGCGCTCGGCCCCGAAGACGGTAGTGGCGTACTTCGTCGAGAAGGCTTTGCCATTGGCCGCTCGAGTCAGGGTCATGCCCCGCTCGAACCGGCCCGTAGTGAGGCGCACGAACGCGATGCGATCACGGTGGGATGGGTCCATGTTGGCCTGCATCTTGAACACGAAGCCCGAACAGGGCGTTTCGAGAGGCCGCGGCACGCCATCGCGATCGAAGGGCGGTGACGGTGACGGAACCAGATCGACGACCGCGTCGAGCAACTGGCCGACGCCGAAGTTGGTGATCGCTGATCCCGCGAAGACTGGAGTCGAGTCGCCGGCCAGGAACGTCTTGACATCGAGAGTTTGGCCCGTGGCGTCAAGCAAGTCGCAGTCGCCGCGGGCCGCCTCCCAGGTTCGCCCGAGCTGGGCAGCCGCCTCGGTTGCGGTGAGCACGTCTTGTCCGGCCATGGTTGCGCCCCGCGCCGTGCGGGTGAAGCGGATGAACTCGTCGGTGCGGCGGTCGATGACTCCCCGGAAATCACCGGGCTCGCCGACCGGCCACGTCACCGGCGTGGGTTGGAGGATCAAGCGCTCCTCGATCTCGTCGATCAGCTCCAAGGGCGAGCGGCCCGGGCGGTCGAGCTTGTTGAGGAAGGTGATGATGGGTAGGCCTCGAGCCCGGCACACCTCGAACAACTTAAGAGTCTGGCTTTCGATGCCCTTGCTGGAATCGAGCACCATTACAGCCGCGTCGACGGCGGTGAGAACGCGGTACGTGTCTTCCGAGAAATCACGGTGGCCGGGCGTATCGAGAAGATTGATGACGCAACCCCGGTAAGGGAACTGGAGCACCGCAGAGGTGATCGAGATACCGCGTGTCTGTTCCATCTCCATCCAGTCGGAGGTTGCGGAGCGAGCGCCGTCACGGGCCTGAACCGAGCCCGCCCGTTGGAGGGCCCCGGCGTACAGAAGAAACTTTTCGGTCAGTGTCGTCTTGCCGGCGTCGGGGTGGCTGATGATCGCAAACGTGCGGCGCCGTGCGGCTTCGCCGAGGACGGAAGGGTCGCCGTTCATCGCTTCTCTCCAACACGCGACCGGGGACGGCGATAGAAGGGGACAAGGCGGGTGCACACGGGACGGAGAGCCTAGCGGCTGCCTCTAGTGCCTTGACCACATACCTTCGCCTTGTGTCGTCGAGTCGGGGGCGTCGCTGGCAAGGACGCAGGAAGACGCGTTTGCCGTGCCCAACCGCTATGACGAGAACGCCGCCAGCGGCGTCATCCGGCCGACGAGACGGGGCAGGGGTGTGTGGTCACGGCACTAGCCACCGGATAAGGCCTGCACGATCGTCAGCTCGTCACTGCCGACAGTGGGCGTGGCGAGGTCGCGCGCCATTTCCTCATTCACGAAGACGCGCATGTGCTGGCGTAGCCGGCCCTGCTCATCGACGACGCGAAAGCGGAGCCCGGGAAACTGGCGGTCGAGGTCGAGGAGCACTTCGTCGACCGTCGAGCCGGCGGCTTCGACGCGGGTCGCTTGGTCGGTGTAGGAACGCAATGGCGATGGAATCCGCACGTTCACTGGTCGACTTTCACCGAATCGACGGGTCGGGATCGGCGAACTCGACGGAATAGATCTCGGGTAGATGGGCGGCGATACAGCGCCACGCGTCGCCTTCGTCCGCGCTGGCCCAAATCTCTCCGCTCGTGGTGCCGAAATAGACACCTACCGATTCTGCGTCGTCAACCGTCATGGCTTGGCGTTTCACGGTGAACCAAGCCGTGGCGGGCAGGGCCTTGTCGCATCTGACCCATGACGCGCCACCGTCGCGCGTCCGATACACGGCTGGGTGTCCGTCAGGGCTGGTCCGGGGCCACACGTCGGTGCCGTCCATGGGGAACACCCACGCCGTGTCGGGTTCGCGGGGATGCAGTTCGATCGGAAACCCGATGTCGCCGACCTGGCTCGGCATGTTGCGACCCACGCGCACCCAGCGGGCATCGGCTCGATCCATGCGATAGATGCCGGTGTGGTTCTGCTGGTATAGCCGATCGGGTTGAAGTGGATGGAGCCGCAGGCAATGCGGGTCGTGGCCGAACTCGAGATCCACGTCGGGCCGCAATGGGTGCTCGCATCCGGCGTTGATCGCCATCCAATCGTTGCCGCGATCTATGGTCTCGAACACGCCTCCTGCTGACAATCCCAAGTACATATGCGCTGGATCGCGCGGGTCGATAGTAATCGAATGCAACATAGATCCGTCGGGCGTATTCTGCTCGGGCCATTCCGCCCAGGTCGTCCACATCGCGTGGTCGTTCCATCCGTCGACCGGGTCCCAAGTCACCCCGCCGTCGGCCGTGCGGAACAACCTTGAGGCGAACCTCCGGCGTACCAGACGTCGGGTTCGTCGACATGGCCGGGCGTCAGCCAGAACACGGAACTGAGGCTTCGCGACAACGATTCGCGAGAACGAAACGCCGGCGGCCGGGTTGCCTCGGTCCAGGTCGCGCCGAGATCATCGGTATGAAACACCGTGGGACCGAGATGGCCGGTGCTGACACCCAGGAGCAGTCGGCGCCGGTTGCGGGGGTCAAGCACTGCGTGCTGGACGATATGGCCGAGAAACATCGGCGTGCTGACCGTCCATTCACAGCGCGAATCATCGCCGGACACCACGAATACGCCTTTGCGGGTGCCGACGAGCAGGACCGGACCGGACCGCGCCATCATAGGAATCCTTTCGTTCAAGTGTTGTTGTTAGGGTTGACGGACCGGCCGATGCGGAACCGTGGTTGGTGCGAACTCTGATCGCTGCGAAATCTAGTTCGTTACTGGGTGAGCCAGTCGCCGGGTAGACCCGAATCGCCCCAGAGCTTTTGGCCGTAGCGGCGCATCCCAGCCAGCCAACGGTCGACGTCGGCGGCCTTACGTCGGGCGTAGATGGCCACTTCGGGGTGTGGCAACACCCAGAACCGCTCGTTTCTCACGGCCTCGACGCACGCTTCGGCGACATCGGCCGGTTGGAGCACCCCGTCGCTTCCGGCCTGGCCTCCCGGTCTGGCATCGTCGGCTCGACCGTCGTTGGCCACAGAAGCGAAAATGTTGGTGGCGACGGCTTGCGGGCACAACACCGACACTCGTACGCCCTGATGGTGATGGTTGATGGACAGCCATTCCGCCAGCGCTACGGCGGCGTGCTTGGTGATGGCGTAGATGACCGAATCCATTTGCGTGAGCAATCCCGCGGCCGAAGCAGTGCTCAACAGATAGCCCTCGCCGCGCTCGATCATGGCGGGAAGGACGGCTCGAGCGGCGTACACGTGGGCCATGACGTGGACCTCCCACATGCGCTGGAAGTCGGCGTTGGCCAGTTCGAGCCCGCCGCGTTTGCCGTAACCGGCATTGGAAAAGAACAGATCGATCCGGTCGTGATCGGCCACCGTCCGAGCGACGAGATCTCGCACCGCCGGTTCGTCGGCGACATCTACGCCGACCGCGGTGGCCCGCCCCGCCCCGAGGTCGTTCGCCACCCTCTGGGCCTCGGATTCGTGGAGGTCGGCCAGGACGACGTGGCGCGCCCCTTCCGCTATTGCTCGGCGAGCGAAACCCTCGCCGATCCCGCTTCCGCCCCCAGTAACTACAACAATTCGGTCGCGCAGTTCCATACGCCGACTCTATGACGCCCGCGCCGAGCACCGCGATCGGCGACGCAAACGGGGCCAATATGGATGGCTCGATGCATATCGGGGTCACGGATCGGTGGCTACGCCTCACGGCGTGCTCGTGACGTGGGCGAATGGTCATTCACGGGGTCAGGATCTGGCTCGACGAGTTTGCCCTACGGCGTGGGAGGCGGCGAGTCTCCCCTCGTACGCCGCCGTCAAGTCAGGGGCGCGCTGCACACCGTTGGGCAGCCTATTGGTCGACGGCGCCGCCAGGTTAGGACGGCCTCATCACTGGCCTGTTCGAGGCCGGAGGCTCAGCCTGAGGCATGAGCGCCCAAAGCGCCGACGGTTACCTGGCCGGCAACTGCATTCTGGCCGCGCTTGGCCTCGGCTACCTCGCCGGCCGCTGAGGCCAACTTGTGTGCTTACTCAAGCCGCCTGACGAACGAGCACAGAAGTGGCCTAGGGTGCTTCCGCTCCGATTTACAAATCGGTGAAATATGCTCGACGATCAGCCCAAACGGCTCAGCATAGTACCTTACGGCATTTTACGAATTTGGCCCGATTTGTCCATCGATACCCGTCGAACGAGCTTACGGAGTATTTCCCCAGCGAAAGCTCCTCGCTGTAGCGAGCAATACCTGAGAAGATGGGATGGAACGGCCGCCATGAGCGTTCACGCTCACCGTGTGGCGCGCGGGAGTTAGATCATCGCCGGCGCTCCAGAGAACCGCCTTCGGGTCCTGTCGAACAACACTGCCTCCGATGACAATTTGATCGTGGTCCTGAACGGGGATCCGGACAAACCCGAATTGCGCTTGACTGGTCGAGTCGAGCACAGCGGGTGTTACCAAGACGGAGCCCGTCCCGACGGATATCGCCTCCTGGGTGCCTGCCGGCCCTGTCCAGAAAACAGATTGACCAGACGTAGTTCACGCCTTGGCGATAGGCTTTAAAGGCGGGGGCAAGCGGTGTCTTGAGCCCCAGCACTCGCCTTGCGAACGGGGCTTCAGCTGGTAGCCAGTGCGGCGGCGTCTCCTCGGCTGAGGGGGTCGCGTAACGCTTCGCCCGCAGCCACGAACTCGAGTGAGACGGAGTTGATGCAGTATCGAAGTCGACCGGGGAGCGGGCCGTCGGGGAACACGTGACCCTGGTGACTGTCGCAGCGTGAGCAACGATTCTCGATGCGCACCATGCCGTAACTGGAGTCACGCACGTCGGTTACGTGGGCCGCGTCGAAGGGTGCGTAGAAGCTTGGCCATCCTGTGCCGCTTTCGAATTTCGTGGCTGCTCGAAACAAGGGCAGGCCGCACAACCGGCAGCAGTACAGGCCGTCGACTTTGTTGTTGAGCAGGCCGCCGCAGAATGCCGCCTCCGTGCCGTGATGAAGCAGGACCGCGACCTCAGCGGAAGTCAGATCGCTCTCGAGTCGCGCCCGTTCCGCTTCGTTCGGAGCGGTGAGATCGAACCGGGACGAAGGGGCCAATGGAGTGCTCATGGCTCCACTGTAGGACTGGCTCCGAGACAACGATTCACCAAGGTCGGGTTACGTCGGAAGCCGGCGCCAGTTCGGGCGCCAAGTCGGGTTCCGACAACGAAGTCCCGCGGCCATAGCCATAGCGCAGCAACGCGATCAAGCCCCAGGCCACGATCAGGGTGGCGACGCTCCACACCGTTTTCTGCCCGTCGGTCGATCCGGTCGTCTGGCCCACGCTGGTCGCGTTGATGAATGCGTGGAGACACATTGGCGCGACTATCGATCCGGTCATCGCATAAAGCAACGCGAGGAGGGCGCCCAGCACGGCGAGTAGAGGCAATAGCTTGGCCGGGACGGCACCCGCGTGCAGCGCACCGAATACGGCGCCGCTGACTACCAACGCGGCCGGAAGTCCAAACTTGGTGAGCGCTCGAAACAGCAGTCCACGAAACAGCAACTCCTCGGCAATTGGGGCCAGAACGCCGGCACCGAGAGCGAAAAGCACCACTATCCAAAACGAAGGGTGTTCTTCGAGGGCCTTGATGACCACGTGCGTGTCCTTGGGCGGATGCACAAGTTTTTCCCAGCCCTTCGAAAGGGCCCCGAATCCGATCAGCACGCCAACGGTCAGTCCGAACGAAGGCCAGAAGCCGATCCCTTTTCGGATGCCGCCATCGTTAACCGACCAGCGCATGCGCGCCGCGGCGATGGTAAAAGCGGCCAAACCGCAGAATCCGGCCAAGAGCACGCTCGCGGCTATGAAGCCCGGAGCGTCCTGCAGGTGATCTTGTCGACCGGCTGCGGCGAACACCAGTCCTAACGGGATGCCGGTGACGATCTGAAGGACGAGCGAGAGGCCGATTCCACCGAACGCCCAGGCGACCGTGCGATGGCCCGGGGGTGGAGGTCCTAGTCGGAGCATTCGGGCTTAGCGATCCGTCCTCGTCGCCAGCGCCGCGCCCACTATGCCGGCCTCGTTATGGAGTTCGGCCACCACGATGGGAGTTCGGGTCGTGAGTCTCGGAACCCACTTGTCGGCCTTCTCGCTGACGCCGCCCCCGACGATGATCACGTCGGGCCAAAACACGGTTTCGAGACGGTGGATGTACTTGTCAACCCGCTTGGCCCACTCTTTCCATGACAGGTCGAGTTCGTCACGCACGTTGGCTGCGGCCAACTTCTCGCCGTCGTCACCGTCAACCTCGAGATGTCCGAATTCCACTCCTTCGACGGACCGTCCGTCGATCACCAACCCACTTCCGATCCCGGTCCCGAACGTCAACATCAACACGACGCCGCGATGGCCTTTGACGGCACCGTAGTGAACCTCGGCCATCGCCGCCGCCTGGGCGTCGTTGATGACCCGCACCTGGCGGCCGGTAGCCTCGGCGAAGAGCGCCGCCGCGTCGCAATCGATCCAAGCGTGGTCGACGTTGGCCGCCGTCTTGGTCACGCCCGACTTCACGACGGCCGGAAAGGTGATTCCAATCGGGCCCGCGCCGGTCACGCCGACGAATTGTTCGGCGATGTGGGCCACGACTTCAGCCAGTGCTTCGGGAGTGGACGGTTTGGGTGTGTCGACGCGGACGCGTTCCATGGTGAGAACGCCGTGTTCGAGGTCGACCGGTGCCCCTTTGATGCCTGTGCCGCCGATGTCGATGCCGAGAATCGGCGGCACAGGCGCCGTCGGTTCGGTGCCTGTGGGGTTCGGTGGCGAAGTGGGGATGGGGGTTTCGCTCGACGTGGCCATGGCGTCAGTCTCGCAGACCGACGTTCATTTTCGCGCCCGTCCCCCGATCCGAGCCAAGGTCGATCCCGGCCTCCTACCTTGTCTCGGTGCGTGCGTCGTGGCAACGTCGGTTCTGCGATCCAGCGGAGAGGCCGGCCAGGAGGGCCGCCGCCGGTAGCCTCGTCGCCTATGTCGACCGACGCGAACGCCAGTCCCGATGCCGTGATGGAGGCGGGAAGCGGGCCCAATCGCCTGTCGCGACGTGACGCGCTCAAGTCGATGGCCGTCTTCGCCGCGGTGCCGATGCTTCAGAAGTCGGGGGTGAACTCCAGTCCGGCTGTGACTTCTCGCGTTACGGTGCAACCGCGGTCGGCCTGGGTTTCCGGCGCTCTCGCCGATCCAGGAGGGCTCCCGGTCGAGTCGGCGGTGAAGGTCTTGTTGGTGCATCATTCCGATTCGCCGAATACGTACGGGCCTGAAGCAGTCCCGGGCATCTTGCGCGGGTTTCACCATTATCACACCGGTCCGGTCAAGAATTGGCCCGACATCGCCTACAACTTCTTCGTCGACCGTTTCGGTGGCGTCTGGGAGGGACGGTTCGGCAGTTTGCGTGAGCCCGTCGCGGGGAGCGCGACGGGTGGAAATCAAGGCCACAGTCAGTTGATCTGCCTGATCGGCAACCACGCCACGGAGCCGCCGGCGCCGGCCGCGCTCACCTCGTTGACCGGTCTGTTGGCCGATCTGGTTCAGCGGTTCGGCCTCAGCCGCGTCCCGGAGGCGACAACGACCTTCGTGTCTCGCGGTTCGAACCGGTGGGCGGCGGGCACGACCGTCACCACCCGCAGCATCGAAGGGCACCGGGCGATGTCGATGACGTCGTGCCCTGGCGATGCCGCCTTCGCGTTGTTGCCCAGGGTGCGGGCGGGGGTGCGGGCGGCGACCCGCTTGGGCTGAAGGGCGCACGCGCGCCTACCGTGCGCGCGCCGCTACCGTGCGGGCATGCATACCCTGCTGAGCGCGGCGGCCTCCGTCGCCCCCGTCCTAAGAGCCAATGCCGAAGCCAACGAAGAGGCTCGCCGCCTGGTGCCCGAGGTGGTCACCGCGCTCGAGTCGAACGATCTGTTCCGTATGTGCGTGCCTGCGGTCTACGGCGGGCCCGAAGTCGACCCGGTCACCTACCTTGGGGTGATCGAAGCGCTGAGCGCGGCTGACGGGGCATCGGGTTGGTGCGCCAACATCGCCTCAACCACGAGTTCGATGTCGTGGTACCTGAGCCCTGACTGGGCTCGAGAGGTTTTCGGATCGGCGGCGTCCACGGGTGGAGCGTTCGCGCCCAGCGGCAAGGGCGTGACCGTCGCCGGCGGCTGGCGCGTGAACGGTCGCTGGTCCTGGGGGAGCGGCGCGCAGCACAGCACATGGATTTCGGGCGGAACGGTGTGCGACAACGGCGAGTTCCATCTCATGTTCGTGCCGCGCGACGAGATGATCGATCTCGACACCTGGTTCAGTTTGGGTCTGCGGGGCACCGGGTCGACCGACTTCGCGTTCAAGGACGTGTTCGTTCCGTCCGGTCGCAGTGTGCAGCCGCTTCTTTCCAAAGCCGTGCCCGACTGTCCGCTCGCCCATTTTCCCAACTTCTCGCTACTGGCCGCGGGCGTCGCCTCGACCACGCTTGGCATCGCCCGGCGGGCCATCGAGGAGCTGACTGCGGTAGCGACGGAAAAGACCCCCCTGTTCGCGCGGTCCAAGTTGGCCGACCATCCTCCGGCCCAGTTGGCGTTGGCCCGGGCCGAGGCGCTGCTGTCAAGTGCCCGGTCCTTCCTCGTCGAGGAAGTCGCCATCGCGTGGGCCACGACCAAGAAGGGTACAAAGGTGAGCACGGCGCAGAAGGCCCGCATCCGCCTCGCCTGCTCGCACGCCGCCGAAGCCACCGTGACGGCCGTAGACCTTTGCCACCGGAGCGCGGGTGGCACCGCGGTGTACTCGTCGAGCCCGCTGCCGCGCTGCTTGCGCGACGTGCACACCGCCACGGGCCACCTGTTGATCAGCGACCGCAGCCTCCTCACCTACGCCAAGTTGGCCTTCGGCTTGGACACCGACATCGCAATGCTGTGAGGCTCCGGGCATGGACACCATCGAAGCCCTGATGACTACCCGCGCCATCCGGCGGTTTCGCCCCGATCCGGTCAGCGAGGCCGATTTGTGGACTTGCTTGAAGGCGGCCCAGCAAGCCCCATCCGGTGGCAACGTGCAGCCCGTGCAGTACATCGTGGTCCGCGACGCGGAGTCGCGCGGGGTGATCGGCGGGCTGTACCGCGACGCCTACGCCCGCTACTCGAAGGTGCTCGGCGCGCCTCAGTCGTTCCGGTCGCCCGAGGACGAAGCCAGCTGGCGCCGGACCCGTGATGCGAGCGACTATCTCGGCGAGCACTTGGCCGAGGTGCCCGTGCTGGTGTTGTTCCTGCAGCCGATCATTGCGTGGGGTACGGCCGACGCCGAGGGCCCGCTCGACATTGGCCGCCTCGACGCGTCAGTTTATCCCGCGGTGCAGAACTTCATGTTGGCGGCCCGCTCGCTCGGGTTGGGCACCGCTCTCACAACGGTCATCCGGATTTCAACCGCAGCTGCGCTGGAAGCGCTGGGTGTGCCGTCGCCCGAGAAGTGGGAGATCGCCGCACTGGTGCCGGTCGGTTATCCGGTCGGCCACTTCGGCGAGGCCCGGCGCAAGCCCGTCGCCGCCGTCACGCACTTCGACCGCTGGGGCAACCGCCAGAAATGAGTGCGCGCGTCGGACTGTTCCTCTCCCGTCAGGCGCTAACTCAGGACCCCTCGTCGTGGCGGGAAGCCTTGTCAGCTATGGCTGACGCGGGCCTCGATCACGTCGGTTCGGCCGACCACATCAGCTTCCATACCGGATGGGGCATCGACGGCATCGTCCATGCCGCGACACTCGCCGCGCTGGAACCCCGCCTCGACGTGGCTATCGGTGTGTACCTGCTGGCGCTGCGCCATCCCGTGCCTGTCGCCCGCCAGATCGTCACGCTGACGCAAGCGCTCGGACTGACGCGGACCTTGGAGTTGGGCATCGGCGTCGCCGGTGAAGATCGTCACGAGATCGAGATCTGCGGGGTCGATCCCGCCACCCGGGGCCGTCGGACCAACGAAAGCCTCTCGGTGCTGCGAGCGTTGTTGACCGGAGCCCCGCTCGATCACGAAGGCGAGTTCTTCTCGATGCGGGCCGCGCAAATCTTGCCTCGACCGCCAGCCAAGGTGCGTATCGTGGTGGGCGGACGGACCCCTGCGGCGTTGCGCCGGACGGGGCTTTACGGTGACGGTTGGCTGGGCATCTGGACCACGCCCCAGCAGTACGGCGGGCGCATCGCTTCGATTTCCGAAGCGGCCGGCGCACGGGTGCCCGACGGCGGTTGGCAGCACGGGCTGCAGCTGTGGGTCGGTGTGGGCGACACTCCCGCGGAGGGGGCGGTCGCGGTCGGTAAGGAGATGGAAGCCTTGTACCAGGTGCCCTTCGAGCGCTTCGCCAAGTTTGCCCCCTGCGGGACCCCCGACGACATCGCACGGGCCTTTCATGCCTACGTGGAGGCCGGCTGCACCGGCTTCAACGTGGCTGTGTATCCAGCGTCGGGTCGGTGGTCCGATGCGGTCGAGGCGATGGCCGAAGTGAAGCGCCTGCTCGGGTGAGGCGCGGGCAACTTGGCCGCAGGGGCGTCAGATAATTTGGTTGCGGCCGGCCCAATAGGGCTCGCGGAGGCGCCGCTTCTCGACTTTGCCGTTCGGAAGCCGGGGCAGTCGGGCGACGAAATCGACCGACCGCGGGAGCTTGAACTTAGCGATGCTCTCGCGACAGTGCTCGATGAGCGCGGCCTCCAACTCGGGCGTCGCATCGATACCTGGGCGGAGCTCAACTATGGCTTTGACCGACTCGCCCCACTCCTCATCCGGAACGCCGATCACCACCGCGTCGGCGACGTAAGACGCCGAGAGAAGCGCGCCCTCGACCTCGGCCGGGTAGATATTCACGCCGCCCGAGATGATCATGTCGATCTTGCGATCGCGCAGAAATAAATAGCCGTCCGCATCGAGGTAGCCAATGTCGCCGAGCGTGATCATGTTGCCGCGCCGCATGCGGCTCGTCTTCTCGGGATCGTTGAAATACTCGCTCGGCGCGTGCGTGGAGTTTTCGATCCAGATGTCGCCGGTCTCGCCGGAGGGCACGGGCTTGAAATCCGCGTCGAGTATGTGAACCGTCGTGTTGTAGATGGCCCGTCCGACAGTGCCCGGGCGCTCCAGCCAGCGCCGGGGGGTGGCGACCGTGGCGGCGCCCTCGGTCCCGCCGTACGTTTCGTACACGACCGGGCCCCACCAGTCCATCATCTTCTGCTTCACCTCTCTAGGACAAGGCGCACCCGTGTGATAAACGCTTTTCAGGGCGGACAGGTCGTATCGGGCACGTACCGCGTCGGTAAGTCCGAGCAGGCGATGGAACATCGTCGGCACCATCTGGGAGCTGTCGATGCGGTGGCGTTCGAGCAACTCGAGGCAGCGCTCGGGCGCCCACCGGTCCATCAGCACGAGCGTCTTGCCCGCGTGCAAGCTGCTGTTGGCCCCGGCGAACGGCCCCGAGTGATAGAGCGGCCCGCATACGAGATGCGAGCCCGTACCCACGGGAATTCCGAAGCCTTTGCACAGAAGCACCGCGGGATGGGTGAAAGCGTCGTCGGGGTCGCCTTCGGGCAGTGCCCGCCGGACACCCTTGGGCTTGCCCGTAGTGCCGGATGTGTAAATCATCGGCGCACCGGGACTGCGGGGGTCCGGCGGAGCGTCGCCTTCGACCCACATATCGGAGTAGGGCCGAAATCCGGCAATGACGCCGATCGAGAAGCGCCGATCCAATGGAAATCCGGCGGCGTCGGCCGCCTTCTGGCACACATCGGCCAGTTGTTCGTGAGCGAACATGGCCTTTGCCCCGCTGTCGGACAGCACGTGTTCGATCTCGGGCGCGGCAAGGTGCGAGTTGATCGGCGTCAGGTAGATTCCGGTTTCCATCGCCGCGAGCATCACCTCGAAGTAGGAACGGTGGTTGGGTATGACCATGGCGACGGCGTCACCTCGGTGCACTCCGAGGGCCTGCAATCCGCGGGCTATCGCCCTCGAGGTGACCAGCAGCTGGCCGAACGTGGTCGATGTGCCATCGCCATCGACGATCGCCACTCGATCCGGATCGGCGGTCGCCACGCGCCAGAACCCGGCGACAGGAAGTTGCTCATTCATCGTCGTCCAGAATGGTCGATTCGGCGGCGCAAGACCTAGCTGGACCTAGCGTTACTCGCCCTGGCGGGTGGAGCAGCCCCCAGACCCGAGGTTCAGGGCCGGGCGAGCATGGCGATGAGCCCGCAGAACCGGTCGATCTCGTCATCGGAGTTGTAATAGTGAAGCGAGGCCCGCAGCATTGTGTCGATCCGTCGGGCCTCCATGTCAAGCAAGGTTGACTCCTTGGCTGTGACCCATACGTTGACCCGCTCAGCCGAGAGCGCCGACTTCACCTGATGGGCGTCCAGCCCCGACACCGAGAAGGTCACGATCCCGCATTTGCGCTCGCCCTTGTCGTGCACTGTCACGCCGGCCATTTCGCCCAGTTGCTCCCTCAAGTTGGTGGCGGCCTTGACGATGCGCGCTTCGATGGCATCGAGGCCCCACAGCTGGGCGTAGTCAGCGGCGGCGCCGAGTCCTAGGCGGGCAGCGACGTTGTGTTCGAAAGTCTCGAACCGCTGCGCCCCGGGGGCGTACTCGTATCGATCGTGGGCCGTCCACGTGGCCGAGCGACTGTCCGCCGTCCTTGGTGTGAGCTGCTCGAGCACGCTCGAGCGCACGTACAGACCGCCGGTGCCTCGTGGGGCCCTGAGATACTTGCGACCGGTGAACGAGAGAAAGTCGCAGCCGATGGCTTCGACGTCGACGGGGATCTGCCCGACCGACTGGCAGGCGTCGAGCAGGAACAGAATGTTGTTGCGGCGAGCGACCGCGCCAATAGCCTCGGCCGGGTTGACAAGCCCGCCGTTGCTGGGCACGTGGGTTATGGCGATGAGCTTGACCCGCTCGTCGAGCATCGCCCGCAGCGCATCGACGTCGAGTTGTCCGTAATTGTCGTCGGGGATAGGCGTAATTTCGATGCCGACGCGATCGCGCATCACCATGAAGCCGAGATAGTTGCTGATGTACTCGACCATGGAGGTGAGCACCCGGTCGCCGGCCTGGAACGGGATCGAGTGGAATGCTGCGGCCCACGCTGTGCTGGCGCTCTCCCCCAGCGCAATCTCGCCCGGCTGTGCGTTGAGCAACGAGGCCACGCTCGAATAGACCCCTTGACACCGTTCTTGTGCGTGCGCGGCGGCCTCATACGACCCGATCTCGGACTCGAGCCGCAGGTGATTGACGACAGTGTCGGTGACGTGTTGAGGAGGAAGGGCGGCGCCCGCGTTGTTGAAATGGAGCACCTTCGACGCGGCGGGCGTATCGCGCCGGGCGCGGGCGACGATGATCGGAGGCATCCCTCAGGTTTAGTCGAGCGTGGACACCGACCCGTGGATCAACCGGCGCGACCAGCTCGGATCAGTTCCGAGCCAGAATCAGAGCCCGACGATCGAAGTACCGCCCCGAGGAGATCGAAATGTCTGAACCCACCGCCACCATCCAGCCGGGCTGGACCGGCCGCTGCTTCGAAGATTTCGAGATCGGCGACGTCTACCAGCACCAGCTCGGTCGCACCATCACCGAGACCGACAACATATGGTTCACGAACCTCACCCTCAACACCAACCAGCTGCACTTCAACAATCACTATTCGGAAGGGGGAATCTACAAAAAGGCGTTGGTCAACTCGACGTTCACCGTCGCCTTGGTCACCGGCATGAGCGTGAGCGACCTCACCCAGAATGCCATGGCCAACTTGGCGTGGGACCAAATTCGTCTCCCCAATCCGGTGTTCGTGGGCGACACGCTGTACGCCGAATCGTTGGTCACTGACAAGCGCGAATCGTCGAGCCGCCCGACCTCGGGAATCGTATCGGTCAAGACCCGGGGCCTGAACCAGAACGCCATCGTCGTGTGCACATTCACTCGGACCTTCCTCGTGGCCAAGCGAGGCCATACCCCGGACCGGTTTCCGCAGACCGACGCTGCTTGGTGACTCCCCCAGCAGTCGTAGCCCTTGGATTCGCAAGGTAGGCCGGTAAGGTGCGCCCATGTCTGGTCCGCTCGTGGGTGTGAAGGTGATCGATTTCTCGGCCGTGGTCTCTGGGCCGTTCGCGGCGATGTGGCTGGCCGATCAAGGTGCTGAGGTGATCAAAGTGGAATCGCCGGGTCTGGGCGACGTCACTCGCGGCATGGCGAACGGCCCTCATCACCACGGCATGAGCGGTCTGTACGTCAACTGCAACCGGGGCAAGAAAGCCTTGTGCATAGACGTGACCGTGGCCGCCGGCCGTCAAGTGGTGCTCGATCTGTGCAAAGACGCCGACGTTTTCATTCAGAACTGGCGCCCCGGTGTGGTCGATCGGTTGGGACTGGGGTACGACGACGTAAGCGCCGTGAACCCGCAGATCATTTACGTGTCGATCAGTGGCTACGGCCCCGACGGCCCCTACGCCCAGCGGCGCGTGTACGACCCCATCATTCAAGGTCTTTCGGGCCATGTCGCGGTGCAAGTCAACCCGGAGATCCCCTTTCCTGATCTTGTTCGCACCATCGTGTGCGACAAAGCGACTTCGCTGGCGACCGCCCAATCGGTCTGCGCCGCGCTGTTCGCCCGCGACCGCGGCGCGGGCGGCCAGCACCTAATTGTACCAATGCTCGACGCCGCTATCGCCTTCTTCTTTCCCGATGGCTATATGTCGGCCGGATTACTCGACAACGAAACGAGTCAGCGCTCCCCCACCCTCGCGCAGGTATACCGACTCCAGCGCACCGCGGATGGCAGCCTCACCTACTTTTGCGCCACCGATCAAGAGTTCTACGGTCTGTATCGAGCCCTAGGGCACCCCGAATGGGTCGAAGACGAGCGGTACGCCTCGGCCCGCCAGCGCGTCCTCAATTTGGAGGACCTCGGCGCGGCGCTGGCCGAGGCGTTCGAAACGTGGGCGACCGACGATCTCGTGGCCCGCCTCGAAGCCGAACAGGTGCCCTTTGGCAGGGTCTTGTCGTTGCAGGATTTGCCCGACAATCCGCAGATCCAGCACAACGAATCGGTACGGGTGCGGTGGCATCCTGCGGTCGGTCGCATCCTGGAAGCCCGCCATCCGGTTCGCTTCAGCGTGACCCAGCCCGACGTGACACCCTTGGCCCCGACCATGGGCCAGCACAACGACGAGCTGTTGGCCGAACTAGGTCGGTCGCCCGAGCAAATCGCGGCGTTGCGCGCCGCCGGTGTGATCACGTGACCCGTCCACTCTTTTCATACGGCCGCCCAGTTCCGCTTAGATCAGACGGCGCAGTCAATTGGGCCAAAGATGGGTCGATCAGTTCAAATCGTGTGCGCTGATGCCCTCGAGGAGGTCGATCTCGGGGGCCATTGAAAGCAGACCCCTGCACGACGTTGCCATCTCGACCATCGACGATCCGTCGAAATGGGTTTGCTGATGGACCGGCGACTCCCACTTCTCGATGATCACAAAGCGCCCGGGTCGGGTTACCGATACGCAGAGATCGACGTTGCGGCAACCGGCTTCGTGCCTGGTGGTGACCACATATTTAGACAACGTGGCGGCCAATCCGGCCGGATCAGACGCGTCGAAGCGCATGGTGACGATGGTCAATTCCACCTCTCCTGATGGCGCACCGGGGGTGTCTCGAGGGGTGTCTCGGACCTGGTTCTGAAGTTGTTCCGACATGGTCGCGACCTTTCCCGTCTTCGAGCGTTCTGACTATTGCTACACGATTCTTGCGTTGGCGGTTCCCAACCACTTGACGGACCAGTATCCTTGCATTCTCCTGGTTTTCGTTGTAGAGCCCGGCCGACCTGCCTCCCCCCAACAAAGGACACCCACCGAACGTGGCCAAAGAACGCATCGAGCGCGATGAAGAGGACCTTGTCCGGCTGTATCTGACTGATATCGGCCAGTACGCGCTGCTCACCAAAGACGACGAAGTTCGGCTGGCCCAAGCCATCGAAGAGGGCAAAGAGGCACAGACGACCCTTGACGCCGGGGGCAAAGAGATCACCGCGGCCAAAAAGCGAGACCTCCGCAAACACGCCAAGGGCGGTGAAGATGCCGAGCGCACATTCGTTCAGTCCAACCTGCGGCTCGTTGTCTCGATCGCCAAGAAATATCAGGCTTCGGGGCTGCCGCTGCTCGACTTGATCCAAGAGGGCAATCTCGGCCTCATGCATGCGGTCGAAAAGTTCGACTGGCGCAAGGGTTTCAAGTTCTCGACCTATGCCACGTGGTGGATTCGTCAAGCCATCACCCGTGGCATCGCCAATACCGGCCGAACCATCCGCCTACCAGTCCATGCCGGCGACACGCTCGCCCGGCTGCAGAAGGCCCGCGCCCGTCTCGAACTCAAATTGGGACGCCCGGCCACGCTGTCCGAACTTTCGGCCGAGGTCGAGATGCCCGAAGACAAGGTCACCGAAGCTCTGCGCTTTGCCGCGGAACCGTTGTCGCTGTCTGAGCCCCTCCGAGAAGATGGCGACGCCGAGTTGGGCGACGTGGTCGAAGACCGCTCGGCTGAGTCCCCCTTCGAAATGGCGGCCACCAGCCTCCTCCCCGAAGAGATCACCAAACTGCTGGGGCCGCTCGACGAGCGAGAGCGCGAGATCTTGCGCCTGCGCTTCGGGCTCGACCGCGGCGAACCGCGGACTCTCGAAGAAGTTGGGGAGCATTTCAATCTCACCCGGGAACGGATTCGTCAGATCGAGGCCCGGGCCATGTCGAAGCTGCGCCACCCCTCCTCCGACACGGGGGCCCGCGACCTACTCGCTGTCTAGATTTCTCAGGGGGCGCATCCCCCGGCTCTGTCTCGTCGGCGCCCCTGGCCTATCCTCAGGCCCGCGGCGGTGACCGAAGTACGCATTTGATGACCGCGCATTTGGTGGCTGCCCCCCGGCCACTAAGTACAATCGTGCTATGTCCGTACAGCAGCACCTAGTGTCAACATCAGGGCAGGTCTCGCTTCCGGCGTCCGTCCGTCATCGTTGGCATCTCGATAAGGGTGGCCCTGTAGACATGATCGACTTAGGTTTTGGGGGTGTTGACAGTGCCTCAGGGCGAGGGTCGTCGACTCCTGAGTGACTTGCTCTCGCGTGAAGCACACGCCGCATTTGTCGCTTCCCTCGGAGATGACCCGGATCTTGCCACGACATGACAAAGGCAGTACTTGACGATCACCTTTTGCGTGATGTACTCGCCGATGAATGCAGCCCAGCGCTGGCGCGCGTAAAAACAACACACGAGCTCTCCACTACGAACCTCTATCTGTTGCGGCTGTGCAAGAGCGTGGTCTCGGCGCGTGGCCGTCAGCTCACCGGATCGTGGACGCAGGAACAACGGGTCGCGCTGGGCCGCAAACTTATCGTTCTCCCTGCGTCCATTGAAGTCGTGGCAATGCAGACCCTCGCCATGCGTATGGCCGAGATCGCTGACGTTCATCGCGTGTCAACGCTGGGGGCTGAGGCAATCGCGGCATCGGAGTACCTTGATGCGGCGCTGATCGTATAGTCAGGCGACGACGAATCAGGAATAAGGGCCGGGGCGAGGGCACTGCGCCTCACGTACCGTATCGTCGATCGGTGACCAGACTTATGGCCCAGCCTATGCCTGCGCCGGAATAGCCGGCGAGATTGTGGCGGAGGCGGACGGGAATCGAACCCGCCAAGCAGGGATCGCCTGCTTCGCCCGCTTTGAAGGCGGGGGAGCCCACCAGGAACCCAGACGCCTCCGCCCGCGACATTAGCCGGGTTTCTTCGACAAACCTCTTGACGTCATGTCCCTTCTCGTGTACTATCGTTGTTGATCACTTCCCCCCGGTCAACATTGGATGTTCTTGTTGAAGGGGGCGCGCATGCTTATTGCTTGCTGGTCGGTGAAAGGAGGAGCGGGCACCACAGTTGTGGCTGCCGCCTTGGCGGTGTTGTTGGCCCGAGCCGCGCCTCACGGCGTCTTGCTGGTCGACCTGGGTGGCGACGCGGCGGCACTGTTCGGTCACGATCCGCCCGCGCAGGGCGTAACTGATTGGCTTGGGGCCGGGCCCGCGGTGAGCCCCGACTCGTTGCGGGCTCTCGAGATGGCGTTGGGCGCCGGGGTGCAATTGCTCGGACCGGGCTCGGTGTCACCTGAGGCGGCGTCACTTGCTGCGACGCCCTCGCAGCCGATCCATAAATCGGCGTCGGCCGAGGGAAATCGTTGTCGATGCCGGGACGGCGATCTGAGCCGATTGGTCGAGGTTCTGGAGGCCGATACAAGACCGATCGTGGTCGATATGGGCCCGATTTACAACTCTTTCGGGTCCTGCGAAGCGGTCCACAAGGCGGCCACCAAGTCGATTCTGGTGATTCGGCCGTGCTATCTGGCAGTGCGGCGCGCGGTCAGCGGCATTCGGCGTCCCAGCGCGGTGGTTGTGATCGACGAGCCGGGCCGGGCGCTGCGCATCGACGATATCGAAGAGGTGCTCGGCGTGCCCGTCTGCGCCCGGCTCGATCTCGATCCAGCCGTTGCCCGTGGCGTCGACAGCGGACTGTTCGGCTCCCGGCTGCCGCGCAGCCTCGAGCGGGGGTTGCGCCATGTCGCTTAGTAAAACGGCGCGCGTTCCGCGAGTCGCGTCGTCGAAAGCTGGTCGTCGTGCGTGAGGCGTTGTTGGAACGGGTTCGAGCCCAGGTCAGCGGTTACGGCGCCGAAGAACTCCCCAGCCGGGTGCGGGCGATGGTGCGTCGCGAAGAGCCGCTCCTCGGTGATCCTCAGCTCGACACGGTCGTTGAAGAGCTCCTGGCCGAAGTGCGCGGTCTCGGACCGCTCGACGCGCTGCTGAACGACCCATCCGTGACCGATGTGTTGGTGAACGGGCCCTCGTCGGTGTGGATCGATCGGTCCGGTACGGCAGAACGCACTTCGGTGCAATTGACCGCCGCCGCGCTCGAAAACCTCATCGAACGGATCGTGGGCCCGCTCGGGTTGCGCGCCGACCGGCGCAGCCCCATTGTCGACGCTCGCCTTCCCGACGGGGCCCGCGTTCACGCCGTAATGCCCCCGGTCGCCGTTGACGGCCCCTATCTGTCGATTCGTCGATTCGGAGCTGCCGCAATAGCGCTCGACGCCTTCCTCCCGCCTGACGAAGCCGAACGGCTCCGGGCCGTCGTCCGAGACCGGCGCAATGTACTGATCAGCGGCGGCACCGGATCGGGCAAAACCACTCTGTTGGACGCTCTTGCCGCATCCATCGGTCACCACGAGCGCATCGTCACCATCGAAGATGCCGCCGAGCTGCGCCTGCCGCTCCCCCATGTGGTGCGCCTCGAGGCTCGGCCCGCGAATGCCGATGGCATCGCTGCGGTCAGTATCCGCGATCTGGTCCGATCGGCGTTGCGATTGCGACCCGATCGCATCATCGTCGGCGAGGTCCGCGGCGGGGAAGCCTTTGACCTGCTGCAGGCCATGAACACGGGTCACGCCGGGTCGATGTCGACCATTCACGCCAACACCGCCAGCGCAGCGCTGCGGCGATTGGAGTTTCTCGTACTACAAGCCGGTCTAGAACTCCCGTTCGAGGCCGTTCGCCGTCAGGTGGCGGCCACGATCGACGTGGTCATCCAAGTGGAGCGCTTGCCCGACGGCCGTCGCCGGGTGAAACACATTCTCGAAATCGACGACCCCGAGCGGCTTAGGCCGTTTACCGAAGGTCGAATCACCGAGATAGTGGGCAGCTGATGTTTCCGATGGCCGTCGCCGCCGCCGTTATCACAATCTTGATCAGATGGAGGCCGCGGCTGGCGGCGCTGTGTCGCACCCAACTCTTGCGCAACCCCTCTAACACAGCCGTGTACGGCCCGACCTCAGCGACGTTACGGGCCCTTCTCATGGCGCCGCGGCGCGCTCGCCGAGACCGATCGTCAGTCGATCAACAACTCCCCGATGTCGTCGAGGCCGTGGCCCGATCGTTGCGGAGCGGCACGTCGCTGCGCGTTGCCCTGGCCGAGGGCGCCCAAGGCGCGACGGGTTCGCTCGCCGTCGAGCTACGAGGCGTCCATGACACGGTTACCGCCGGAGCGTCGCTACCCGAAGCGCTCGACGGCTGGGCCGCCCGTCATCGGCCCTGCGCCGCCGGTCTCACTCCGGCCGACCGATCCCGAAGGGGCCGGAACCGCGCGAGGAGTCGAATAGGGCACCCAGCGCTCGCGATGACAGCGACCGTCCTGGCGATCGCCGCGGAGGTGGGGGGAGCACAGGCCCGAACCGTTGACGCGCTGGTCGCGTCGCTACGAGATCAACGCGCCGTGATCGGTGAAATCCGCACTGCCGCGGCACAGGCCCGATTGAGTGCTGTGGTGATGGTTCTGCTGCCGATCGGCTTCGCCGCGCTCCAAGCGGTGACGAACGGTGCCGCCGCCCATTTCCTGTTGGCGACAGCGCCCGGAGGTGTGTGCCTGCTCGTCGGCCTTACGCTCGACGCACTCGGAGCTTGGTGGATGCGCCGTCTCGTGCGGGCGCCATGAGCGGGTGGCTGATCGTGGCAACGGCTGTCACGGGCCCACCCGGGTTCTCAGGTCGGCTTCGTTCGTGCGTGGTCGTCTCCGTTGCCACCCTCGGCGCGGTCTTCGCCATGTATGCGGGGCGGCGAACGGCTGTCGTCCGACGGCGGCTCGTGAGCCGTAGGCCCGTAAGAAGCGTTTTGGCGCACGGCCTGGGGTCGAGCGTGGCGCTGGCCCCGGGCCGTGGGCCAAGGCCGCTGGTTGCGTTGGGCTCAAAAACACGACTCGCTGGGTGGGTCCCTTCGATCGGGGTGCCGATCGTGATCGCCGCCGCTTTGGGACTGGCCTCACCTCCGATCGGTGTCATCATCCTTCTCCTCGGTCTGGCCCGTCCGATCCTCAGGCGACGGCGTCGACGTGTCCTGCATCGGGCCCGCGTCGAACGCGAACTTCCCGATTTCATTGAACTCGTCGCCCTCGCCGTCGAGGCCGGGTGCAACCCACTACTAGCGTTGCGTCACGTTCAGCATCGAACCCAGGGCCCCATCGCTGACGCGATGGGCGCAGTCCTCGCCAACTACGGCGTCGGGGTCAGGCTCGCCGACGCGCTCGATGAACTTCCGGTGTTGCTTGGCCGCGCCGAAGAACCGTTCGAGAGCGTTCGGCCGCTCGTCCAGGTTCTCGGATCGGCGGACCGCTATGGAACCGCGCTGCTTGAACCGCTGCTTCGCTTGGCTACCGATGCCCGCGTCGCTCGTCGACAACAGGCGGAAGCGGCTGCTCGGCGACTTCCTATCAAACTTCTCTTTCCGCTCATCTCCTGTGTTCTTCCGGCGTTCGCGCTGCTCACTGTGGCGCCCCTTCTCGCCAGCGGCCTGAGGTCGCTGCGCCTCTGATCATGGCGGCCGCGCTCAGCGGGGCCGTTTCCCTCAACCTTCGAACGGAAGAGTCATGTTCGTACTCCTGAGTTACCTTGCCGCGCGTCAACGCGCGTCCCTTCCCCAACCCCCGACCGAAGACGGACAGTCCTCGGTCGAATACGCCTTCGTCATCTTGGTTGCGGCGGTCATCGGCAGCCTCGCCATCGCCTGGGCCAGCAAGACCGGCGCGATCGGTGACCTGTTCGACTCGATGATGAACTTGGCCAAAGGCAAGGCCAAATGACGGCGCCGGCCGAGGCTTTCGCCCCATGAGGCCCCGATGAAGGGGCCGGGTCGAGGGACGCGAACGGGTGCCAACCGGCGTACCTCGACCCGGCCCGGGGGTCGGGCCCTGGCCCCACCTCCTCGGTTTCGGCGCCGATCTCGGCGACAGCACGGTCAGGCGGTCGTCGAGTTGGCCCTCGTCCTTCCGTTGGCGTGCGGGCTCCTCTTGGTGCTCATCGAAGCCGGGTTGGTCGCTCGCGATCAGATCATGGTGGTGCACGCGGCGCGTGAAGCGGCGCGGGTTGCCGCCGTCGATCCGGCCCCCGCCGCCGCAGTCGCGGCGGCGCGGTCAAGCGGAGGACTCGACGACATGACAGTTGAACTTCGTGGACGGGCGGGTGTTGGCAGTCGAGTCACAGCCACGGTCCGCTACCGCGAGCCGGGGCGTATACCCGTGCTCGGCATCTTGACGTCCCATCTCGTGCTGGAGGCCTCGGCCACTATGAGGGTGGAGGGCGATGATCCGTGACCTTTGAGGCCGGCCCCAGCAAGGGCAAGTAGCGTCGGGAGCGTGACCAGCCCGAGCGTCGAAATCCTCACCCGCAACGAGACGATCACGGCGTCCGATGGGGTCGGCTTCGCAGCCCACGTCGCAGTGCCGGCCGGCGACAACACTCGACCTGGTGTGATCGTGATCCAAGAGATTTTCGGCGTCAATTCCTACATTCGCGACGTCTGTGATCGTTTAGGTCGAATGGGGTATTTGGCGATCGCACCTGACATGTTCCACCGCCTGGAGCCGGGCGTCCGCCTCGAAAAACAAGACGACGCCGAGCTCCAGACCGGAATCGCCTTGGCGATGCGTTTCGACGGCCCGCAAGGGGTCGCGGACTTGAGCGCAACGCTGGATCACATGCGATCGCTTCCCGAGTGTGACGGGCGTAGCGGCGTCGTGGGTTTCTGTTTCGGAGGCACGTTCGCATATCTCACGGCCGTTCACCTCGATCCTGATGTCGCAGTGTCTTATTACGGGTCGGGGGTGGCTGACGCGATAGGCGATGTCGCGAACGTGACGTGCCCGTTGTTGCTTCACTTCGGCGACACTGACGCCTTCATCCCCAACGAGCAGGTGGCCCGAATCGGGGCCGCCATCGCCAGCATCGGCAACGTCGAGCTCATGGTTCAACCGGGCGGGGGCCACGCTTTCGACAACTCCTTCTCGCACTTCAGCCAACCGGTGCCCGCGGCGGCGGCTTGGGCCCGCACCACGGACTTCCTGGCGGCCCACCTCGCCTGAACCTTGTAGGACCAGCTCGCGGTGGCGCAGGGCCCTCAGACCACCATGTGACAGGCCCCTCGCGGACCCCTTCTGGGCCGCGGCTCTGACCGACCAGCCCATCCTGCACCAGGAGACAACGAGGACTGGGGCGGGTTGGCTCAAGTGATGAAACCGAGCAGGGTGAGGGCGCCGGCCTTGTCGAGGGGGTCGTTGCCGTTACCGCACTTCGGGCTCTGCACACAGCTCGGACACCCATCGCGGCACGGGCACCGCCCGATGGCGGCGGCCGTTTCGCGCAGCAGGGCCGAGGCGTTGGCGTATCCCAATTCGGCGATGCCGGCTCCTCCGGGATAGGCGTCGAAGATGAAGATCGTTGCCGCCCCCGTCTGTTCGTGGAGAGCGGTCGAGACCCCGCCTACATCCCAGCGATCACAAATCGTGAACAACGGGAGCATGCCGATGGCCGAGTGTTCGGCCGCGTGTACCGTGCCGGGGATACGCAACGCGCCCGGGCCGTCCATTCCGGCGCGCTCGAGCAACCGGTCATCGACCGTAAACCAGAACGCTCGCGTGGCGAGCACCGACGACGGCAGATCGAGCGGCTCTCGTCCTAGAACGGCTCCCGTCGTCACTCGCCGCCGCTCGTAGCCCACCACCTGTTCGTGGACCTCCACTCGTCCAAGGGTGGTCGAGAGGGTCCCGAGTAGCGTCTCGGCTTCGGCGTGAATAATGCGAATATCGCCAACCGTTCGAGCTTGGGTGTACTCATCGGCGTCGCTGCGTTCGACCCACGCCACCCGATCTTGCAGATCGAGGGTGAGTACCCGGTATTGCTCGCCCTGGTGGAGATAGAGCGCCCCCGCATGGACCGACGACAGGGCCCGTTCGGCGTCGACAGTGCCCAGCAAACGATCGTCGTTGGCGCCAACGATTCGAACTTCGCGGTTGGCCCCTCCGGTGCGAAGGCCGACACGCGATGAAGGTGACCCCCGTCCGGCCCACACCGCCCGTCCGTTGACCAGCACCAGCTGGTCGTCGGCCACCATCTGCGCGACGCAATCATCGAACGTGTCAGGCTCCCAGATACCGGCGTCGGCCGGGACGAGTGGAATCTCGTACGCCGCGCACCCGATGTGGGGTTCGAGGGTGAACGGGTTGGCGATGTTCACGACGACCGGCTCGGGGGCCCGAGTCACCAGCTGATCGGGGTGGGTGGCGTACCACTGGTCGAGGGCATCGTCTCCGGCCACCAGGACGGCCAGGCTGCGTTGCGCGCCGCGACCGGACCGTCCGATTTGCTGGCGAAACGACGCCACGGTGCCGGGAAAGCCGTTGACGATGCACGCGTCGAGCCCGCCGATGTCGACGCCCAGCTCGAGCGCGTTGGTGGCCGACACCCCCAACAAGTCGCCGTTGAACAGTTGCGCCTCGATCTCGCGCCGCTCGGTGGCCAGATAGCCGCCCCGGTAGGAACGGATGCGCGCCGCCAACGCCGTTCCGACGTGGCGTTTGGCGCCCGCCGCCACCAACTCCGCCGCTCGTCGGCTGCGGGTGAACGCGATGCTGCGGTGGCCGGCTCGCACCAGCGCGGCGAGCAGAACGGCCGAGGCCATGTTGCCCGAGACCGGCTTACCGTCACGGCTGGCCTGGGGCCGCCACACGGCCATGACCCGCTCGCCGGCCGGCGATGCGTCGTCACTCACCGTCTCTACCGGCGAGCCGATCAGCGTCGCCGCCAACCCGCCCGGGTCGCCGATGGTCGCCGAGGTCAAGATGAACGTGGGCGCCGAACCGTACAGCGCGCAGACCCGACGGAGGCGGCGCAACACGTGCGCGACGTGGCTGCCGAAGGTGCCCCGGTAGACATGCAATTCGTCGATGACGACGTGGCGCAATCGCCGGAAGAACGTGCCCCAGCGTCCATGAAAGGGCAGGATGCCAGCGTGCAGCATGTCGGGATTGGTGAGCACCACCGAAGCGTGGCGCCGAGCCCACGTGCGCGCCTCGACCGTCGAGTCCCCGTCATAAGTCACGGGCACAACACCGTCGTAGGCGCCCACGGCCCTTAGTTGATCTTGGGCCAGGGCCTTGGTCGGGAACAACAGCAAGGCGGTGCCACCCGCCTTCACCGACTCGACGATCGGCACTTGGTAGCACAACGACTTGCCGGATGCGGTGCCCGTCGCCACCACTATCGATTGGCCTGACCGGACCAACTCGATCGCCGAGGCCTGATGGGTATATAGCTCGAAGTCAAACGGGACCGATGTTGCCAATTGGGCGTGTCGAGCCGTCCGAGCCGCCACGATCTCAAGATGGACGAGTTCGCCGCCCGCCGCCAGCCCGGTAAGAAGCCCTTCGAACTCCCGAACGGGTCGAGCTGAAGGGATCATACGTTCGATACTAGGTCATAGCCGTTTGGGTAAGAAGCCAAAGCCTGTGATTGCATACTGGGTCGTGCTGCGAAAGCTGCGAGAACGCCTTGCCACCCCGATCGACGCAATCGACGCCGAGAAGCTCAGAACCTTCTGCGCCGGCCAGACTCGGTGCACCCCGATCGGCGAACTGCGACCCCGCGAACACTCAACGGTGGCGGGCGAGATCAAATCGCTGCGTATCGTCCCCAAGGACGGATCGCCGTGGCTGGAGGCCTCCATTTCTGACGGCACCGGGACGATAATCGCGATGTGGACGGGGCGGCGGCGCATTGGCGGTGTTGCTCCGGGCAAGCGCTTGCTGGTGAGCGGACGCATGACCCCGTCAGGCATGAGTCCGCGGTTGACGGTCTACAACCCCTCGTACGAACTGCTGTAGTCGGCTCCAGCAATGTTGATCCAGTCCGCTGGCGTGCGGCGAAGGGCGGGTCAGCCGATGAGCAAGCGCTTTATCTCCGGTTCGACCTCGCCGGTGGAAAGCACGATGACCTCGTCGCCGACCGCGAGCACCGTTTCGGGCTGAGGCACCTCGACGTGGCGATCGCGCACGATGGCCACGATGCTGGCGTCGCGCGGAATTCCTAAGCGCGCGAGCGTCTTGCCGGCGGCCGGCGACGACGGGGCCAGCGTGACTTCCACGAGTCGCGCCTCGCCGTCGCCGAGCTGGAGAAGGCGCACCAGAGATCCCACAGAGAAGGCCTCTTCGACCAGCGCGGTGAGCAGGTGAGGGGTGGAAACGGCGATGTCGACGCCCCATGATTCGTTGAACAACCAGTGGTTTTTCGGATTGTTCACCCGCGCCACGACACGAGGAACGGCGAACTCCTGCTTGGCCAGCAGAGAAACAACCAGATTGTCTTCGTCGTCACCGGTCGCCGCCACCATCACGTCGCACGTCTCGATTCCGATGCGGGCCAGGGTCGAGACTTCGCAGGCGTCCGCCGCGACCCACGTGACATCGAGGCCAGGTTTGAGACGGGCGACCAAATCGAGATCTTGCTCGATGAGCACCACCTCGTGGCCCGCTTCCTTGAGGTCGGCGGCGATGTACGTCCCGACGTTCCCGGCACCGGCAATGGCGACTTTCATTAGTGACCTCCCTGGGGGGTTTTCGACAGCCGAGCTTCGACGTCGGCGGCCGCATCGGATCGAATCATCAGATGCAGTACATCGCCTTCTTGTCCGATCACTTCGGGGCTCGCCAAACGGGCTTGTCCAGCCCGAGAAACGGCCACCAGACGGAAGCGATCGCCTTCGTTGAGATCGCTCAGGCGGTGGCCAGCCCACGACAGCGGAAGGTTTCGTTCGACGAGGCGGAGATTGCCCGACTGGTCGGTCCAGATGGGAGGCCGCCCGGGAAGCAAGCGGTGCAGGATCTGATCGGTGGTCCAGGCCACGGTGGCAACGGTGCTGATGCCCAGGCGCTGGTAAATCTCGGCCCGGCGAGGGTCATATATACGAGCGACCACCGACGCGATCTCGAAGGTCTCTTTGGCGATTCGGGCCGACAAGATGTTCGAGTTGTCGCCGCTGGTCACCGAAGCAAAGGCATCGGCACGTTCGGCTCCGGCCTCGACCAGGGTATCTCGGTCGAACCCCAGGCCCACCAACTTCGCGCCGACGTAGGCCGGGTCGAGGCGGCGAAACGCTTTGGCCGACTTGTCGATGAGAGCCACGGTATGGCCGGCCGTTTCCAGAGCGAAGCTGAGCCCCGAACCGACGCGACCGCACCCGACGACGATCACGTGCATGGTGGTAGTCCACACCACGATTGGTCGATCCGCAAACTCGGGGTGTGGTCGTGCATCCCGTTGCCGCGGGTATTGCCCGGGTTCCGGTCGGGGCCGACACTCGGACCAGCCTCCCAGTAAGGTGACCCGACGTGGCCTCTACGTTGAAAAGACTGCTGGTGGGCAAGCCAATCGCGTCGGCCGATTTGGATCACCAGCGCATCGGCAAGCTGATCGGCCTTCCCGTCTTCAGCTCCGACGCCATTTCGTCGACGGCGTACGCCACCGAGGAGATCCTGTTTGTGATCGCGGCGGGCTCCTCCAGCCTCGCTCTCGGTCTCAACAAACTCATCCCGATCGCGATAGTCGTGGCCGTGTTGCTGGTGATCGTGGTGATTTCGTATCGCCAAACGATTTTTGCCTATCCCTCTGGCGGCGGTTCCTACGTCGTGAGCCGAGAAAACCTCGGGGAATATCCGTCGATTCTGGCCGCCGCATCGTTACTGATCGACTACGTGCTGACCGTGGCGGTGTCGATCTCGGCCGGCGTGGCTGCCATCATCTCGATCCCGGCGCTCCACAGCTTGGCCCACGGCCGGGTCCTATTGTGCTTGGGACTGGTGGGGTTGATGATGCTCGCCAACTTGCGGGGCCTCAAAGAGTCGGGTGCACTTTTTGCTCCGCCGGTGTACCTCTACATCGGGGTGTTGACTTTCATGATCGCGTTGGCGGTCATGAAGGTGGTCTTCGGCAATGGTATTTCGACAGTTTCCTTCGACTCGGCCAAAGCTATCCACGACCTCAAGGTGTCGGGCGGTTCGCTCGGTTTGGTCCTGCTCCTCCGGGGTTTCTCATCGGGCGCGGTGGCACTGACGGGAGTCGAAGCAATCTCCAACGGCGTTCCCGCGTTCCAGCGGCCCGAGTCGAAGAACGCGGCCGCCACTATGACCTGGATGGGCGTGATCCTCGGCACCTTGTTCTTTGGAACCGCGTGGCTGGCCCATCTCACCCATCCCTTCCCCAGCCACGAGGTCACCGCCATGGCCCAAATGGGTCAGCAGGTGTTCGGTAGAGGCAACATCTTGTTCTTCGTCCTGCAAGGGGCTACCGCCGCGATCCTCACGCTGGCCGCAAATACGGCCTACGCCGACTTCCCTCGGCTGGCCCAATTGATTGCCAAGGACGGGTATCTGCATCGCCAATTTGCCAATCGAGGTGACCGGCTGGTGTTCTCCAACGGGGTGATCTTCTTGTCAATGGCCGCGTCCGCCCTGTTGATCCTGTTTCGAGGCGAGACGAACGCTCTCATCCCGCTCTATGCCGTCGGGGTGTTCACGGCATTCACGCTCAGCCAAGCGGGCATGGTCGTCCATCACTTCCGGCTCAAGGAAAAGAATTGGAAGGTCAGTTCGGTCATCAACGGCGTGGGCTGCGTGGCGACGTTCATCGTGTTGCTCATCGTCGCCATTTCGAAGTTCACCCAGGGCGCGTGGGTCCCGCTGGTGATCGTGCCGATCTTGATGAGTCAATTCGTCTTGATCAAGCGGCACTATTCACGGGTTGGAGCGGCCCTCACCGTGGCCCCCGACATGGTGTCGTCGCCACCCATCACCCACACCGTTGTCGTGTTGGTCGGCCGGATTCACCGGGGTGTGCTGAAGTCGCTGGCCTACGCGCAGTCGTTGCGACCACAACATATCGTGGCCGTGTTCGTGGCGAGCGACGACGAAGAGCGAGTGAATATGGAACGTCAGTGGGAGCTGTTCAACGTGAAGATTCCGCTCGAGATCGTTCATTCGCCTTATCGACAGCTCGTGCGGCCGCTCACGGCCTACCTTGATGAGCTCGACGCCCGATGGGACAACGACACCATTACCATCGTCATCCCCGAGTTCGTTGTGGGCAAATGGCACCATCAAGCGCTCCACAATCAGACGGCAATGCGGTTGAAGAGTGCACTGCTGTCGCGCGAAGGCATTGTCGTCACCAGTGTTCCGTACAACATCAATTCATCCGAGGCCGAGTCTCATATCGAGTTGGTGCGCCAGAAGGGCATCGATCCTGGAGCGGTGCTGCGCGACGCCCACGATCAGTCGACCGCCCATGGCGACGGCCATGGTCGTGACCAAGGTGGGCCGTCGGCGCCCGGCCATGGCTAGCGAGATCCTTCCCAAGCCGAACGAACTCCTCGCCTTGCACAGCGTGACGACCGAGATGTTCGACACGTTGCGGCGGTGGTTCGGCGTTCCACAGAGGATCTCCCTCAACCTCGAAGCCATTGATTCGGCGGTGACCGAAATGGCTGATCCTGTGCTGATAGCAGCGATGGCCATGCGCAAACTACAGGCTCTCAATTTATTGTCGACGCCAGGTGTTCGCACGACCACCGACGTGATAGTGACCATCGTGCAAGACCTCGACCGGGCTCTGGTCCAGGCCCCCAACATGCGCTTGAATGTGGCTGCCGAACAGACCGATTGGGACGCGGCGCTGGTGGCGCTCGAAACGGCCGAGTCCGACGGCGTCGACACCACGGCGGGTTCCCCTTCCGTCGATGACGACGACCCCGAAGCGACCTACTTCCGGGAGATGCACGCCAAGTTGCACGAGGCCATGTTCGCAGTGTTACAGGCCAGTGACCACGAGGTCCGGTACTTCGAATAAGTCCTCTACTTCGAATAAGGGTGGCGGCACAGGTAGGGTGCCGAGCTGATGTCGCTCCTGGTTGTTGACCATCCCCTTGTTGCTCATCGCATCACGCTTCTGCGCGATGAGAAGACGCCCTCCCCAGTGTTTCGCCGCGCCGTGGCCGAGATTGCTGCGCTGCTGGCCTACGAAGCGACCCGCAACCTGCATGTCGATCCGGTAACGGTGAAGACCCCCACCGGCCTCGACGCGCTCGGGTCGCGCCTTCACGCTCCAGGTCCGCTGCTCGTCCCAGTGCTACGGGCCGGGCTCGGCCTTCTCGACGGCTTCTTGAGCGTGTTGCCCGAAGCTGAAGTCGGCATGGTCGGGCTGCGCCGCAATGAAGAGACCTTCGAACCCGAGCAGTACGCCGAGAAGCTCCCGGCGCGGCTCGAAGGCCGCGACGTGTTCGTGCTCGATCCGATGCTGGCCACCGGAGGGTCACTGGCCTTCACGTGCCAACTGCTGGCCGCTCGAGGGGCCCAGCGCATCACTGCGGTGAGCGTGATCTCCGCTCCCGAAGGCGTCGCCCGGGCGCAGCAAGCCTTCCCGTTGCTGCGCATCGTCACCGCGGCCCACGACCCCGGCCTAAACGAGAAGCGCTACATCGTGCCGGGCCTCGGTGACGCCGGCGATCGCCTCTTCGGCCAATCCACTTCGACATGATGAAGGGCGACGCAATGAATCGCTTCGAAGGCAAACGAGTCCTGGTGGTGGGCGGGGGAGCGGACGGGCCGCCTCGAGCCGGCGAGACCTTGGCGATGGGCAACGGACGGGCCATCTGCCTGCGCCTCGCGTCCGAAGGGGCCCGTCTCGCCATCAGCGACTTGCGGGTCGCATCCGCCCAGGAGACGGCTGACGCGTGCTCGGGTGCGGCGGCAGGACCACACGTGGCCATCAGTGCTGATGCGTCCGATCCAGACGCGTGCCGCGCTGCCGTCGCGCAAGCCGAGTCGGCTTTGGGTGGACTGGATGTGGTCGTTTGCAACGTGGGCATTGCCAGCGGGCGGGGGTTGCAAGCCGAAACCGTCGAGGGGTTCGACTTCGAGCTCGATGTCAACCTCCGCTCGCACGTGCTCACTGCGCAAGCGGCGCTGCCGGCGATGTTGGCGCAGGGCCATGGGGTGTTCGTGTTCATCTCGTCGTTGGCCGGCCTGTTGGGCGGGACGGGCATCGCGTATGAGACGAGTAAAGCGGCGTTGCCGGCCATCGGGCGCCACATGACGGCGCGATACGCCCGGCGAGGCATCCGGGCCAACACCATGATGCTCGGACTGATCGACTCCACGATGGTGCGCCGCGAGTTTGGCGAGATCGACGGACGGATGGACAAGCGGGCCGGCGCGCCGCCGGTCAAGCGCCAGGGCCGTCCCGAAGAAGTGGCGTCGGCCTGCGCCTTTCTCGCCTCCGACGACGCGTCGTACGTGTTCGGCACGATGCTGGTGGTCGACGGCGGTTTGAGCATCACCTAACGCCGGTCACCCTCGGGCCGCCACCTGCCGCCGTCACGCTCGGGGCGTCGCTCCCAGGGCGACCGAGCGCACAAGGAGAGCTTGCCCCGGTGTCGGCCGGGTTGTCATACCCGCCCGCCTACGCTGGACGGCCGTGAGCCCGCCCCGTCTTCGCTTCGCCCCGTCGCCCACGGGCTTCTTTCATGTGGGTAGTGGACGCACGGCATTGTGGAATTGGCTGATCGCCCGCCAACAGGGCGGCCAGTTCGTATTGCGTATCGAAGACACCGACCTGGAGCGCAACCGCGAGGAATGGGTCGACGGCATACGGGTAGCCATGCGCTGGCTAGGACTCGATTGGGACGAGGAGTACCGCCAGTCGCAGCGCGCCGCGCTGTACGGCGACGCGATGCTTCGGCTTCACGCCGATGGCCACGCGTACTACTGCGACTGCACGCGAGCCGATGTCGATGGCCGCAATGTGGCTGCGTTGGGCCCGGGCGCGGAGAATCGTGGCTATGACCGACATTGCCGTGTGAGGGGATTGACACCGGGCGCGGGACGGCCGTTGCGCTTCGCCACTCCCCGCGACGGCATCACCATCGTGCACGACATCATCCGGGGCGAGCCGTCGTTCGACCACGGCGAGATCGAAGACTTCGTGATCGCCCGCGGCGACGGTTCGGCCATGTTCATTCTCGCCAACGTGGTCGACGATGTCGACATGGGCATCACCCACGTGGTACGCGGCGAAGAGCATCTGTCGAACACGCCCAAAGGCATTCTGCTATGGCAGGCGCTCGCCCCCGATGTCGCGCTGCCGGTGTGGGCGCATGTGCCCGTCCTGGTCAACGCGCAGCGCAAGAAGCTCTCGAAGCGCCGTGACAAGGTGGCGTTGGAAGATTATCGGGCGATGGGCATCCTCCCCGACGCCATGCGCAACTACCTCGTGCTGCTCGGATGGTCGCCGGGTGGTGATCGCGAGATTCTCACCGTTGACGAGATGACAGAGCTGTTTCGCCTCGAAGCGGTGGTGACCTCGCCGGCCTTCTTCGATATGGTCAAGCTGGCGCACATGAACGGCGAGTATCTGCGGGCCTTGTCGATCGAAGAGTTCGTCGAAGTCGCGACGCCCTATCTGCCTGCGGGTGCGTCAGCGCAGGTTGACGTGTTTCCGAAGATGGCGCCGTTTGTGCAGGAGCGGCTCCGGCTCTTGACCGACCTCCCAAATCAGGTCGATTTCCTCTACAACGACCCCTACGCGTGGGAGGACGCCATCGCGTCGTGCAAGGCGCCGGTCGAGATGCTCGATGGGGTGTTGGCGGCGTTGGCGGCCTTGCCGGGCGCGACCGGCACTGAGGTCGTCCCTCAGGCCGGTACCGGGACCGTCCACAGCCCGACAGTCGTTGTCGGCCCTGCCCTGAACATCGCGACCGAATCCGCAACCACTGGCTGGTCGGCGGCCGAGATTCGAGTCGCCGTCGAGACGGTCGGCGCGGCCAATGGCTTGAAGCTGGCGAAGGCGCAGGGAGCCGTACGGGTGGCGATAACAGGGCGCACCATCGGTCCTCCGCTCTTCGAGGCGATGGAGGTGCTCGGACGCGCCGAGTGCGAGCGTCGGCTGCGACTGGCCCGCGCCCGCTTGGGGACTGCGTAAGGCGTCGTGTTTGCGCTTGGTCGGCTCTTGCGCATTCCGGGTCCCTGGTTTCTGACCCGGTGGATACGGCGGATCGCGCTTGGGCTGGTGGCCGCCTACCTGGCGGGCACGTTTCTGCAGGTTTGGTTCGCGGCCGGCAATAACGACGTTCCGAAGCGTGTCGATGCGATCGTGGTGCTCGGCGCCGCGCAGTACAACGGTCGTCCCTCTCCTGTGCTGCGCAGTCGGCTCGAACACGCGCTGGCGCTGTACCGAGCCAATGTCGCCCCGATGATCATCGTGACCGGTGGCCGTCGGGCCGGGGACCGTATGACCGAGGCCTCGGCGTCGGCCCGCTACCTCATCTCCCACGGTGTGCCCGACGCCAGCATCAAGCGCGAGGTGCAAGGCACGAACACGTGGGAGTCGCTCGCCGCGTCGGCCCGCTTCCTTCGCCGCGACGGGGTCCACGACGTTGTGCTCGTGTCGAGTGGCTATCACGCCGCCCGCCTGGCCGCGACGGCCCGAGAGGTCGGCCTGAGCCCGCATGTCTCTTCAACGGGAGGGCGCGGCGGCTTGCGGTCGATCGCCAGGGAAGCCGCAGCGGTGGCCGTGGGGCGCATCATTGGATACCGACGACTCTCGGGTCTCACGTAGCCTTTGGCCGCGTCGGCTGGGATGCCGTGGCGATACGCTCGATTCTGCTCGGGCCTGGAGGGGCGATGGCCTGAGGCGTGCGGGCGAGCCTTGTCCGTCGAGATCGCCGACGAAGGTCCGGCCCGGTGCTGATACGCTGTTCCTTCGCCCTCGGGCGATCGATGGGGAGTGGTGTAATAGGTAACACAGCAGGTTCTGGTCCTGTTATTCAGGGTTCGAGTCCTTGCTCCCCAGCGCACATAGGTCCCCCGGCGACGGGGGACCGCACATGGCCCCATCGTCTAGTGGCCTAGGACATCACCCTCTCAAGGTGGAGGCACGGGTTCGAATCCCGTTGGGGCTGCAAGTTGAAGTACCAGGTCAGCGGCTGATTTTTCAGCAGCTGACGGGTCCTTCAAGCAGCTTCCGATGGGTCGATACAGCGTCGATACAGCGTAGGGGTCCAGTACAGCCTTCAGACTGGCGATACAGCATCTGAGGTGATGACACGAAGGGCACAATCCGGCAACGGACGAACAAGGACGGCTCGATCTCGTGGATCTGCCAAGTCGAACTGCCACGCGACCGGTGACACAGAAGCGCAGGTTCAAATCGTCGGTGGCATCGACTAAGCGTGAGGCGCATTCCCTCGTGCACGCGATGCTCGCCGAGCTCGACTCGGCCACGAAAGTCGACCAGGTGGCGGCGACATCGCAAACCGTCGGCACCCTGATCGAGCGGTGGTTGGAGGTGGCCGGTCCGGCGGCGCCGTCGACTCGCAGCGTGTACGCCGGGTACATCAAGAATCAGATCCGTCCCCACCTGTGGGAGATCCGCCTCGACCGGCTCGGCGTCGTGGATTTGGACCGTTGGTACGTGACGTTGCGGAAAAACGGTCTGAAGCCGGCGGCGATCCGCAAGGCGAACACGATCGTGCGGGCGGCAACTAGGTGGCTGGTGTTTTTCGCGGGGAGGTCCTCGCGTTCGTGGTGGTTGCCGGGAGAATGACATGTGTGTGGTTCTTTCTTCGTGATGTGGTGTCGTTATGACGGTTGGGCTCGCGCTGCGGCAGGCTGATTTGATGAAGGGAACGGCTGGTTCATGGCGGGCAGAGTGGGTGATGATTCGAGCTGGTCGGCGTTGCATTGTCAGTGTCATGTGTTGTTCCCGGATGAGTTGTTCGCTGATCTGTTTCAGGTGACGGATCGCCGGTCGGTCCCGCCTCGGATTTCCGCTCCCCACGTTTTCCGGAGTTATCATTTAGATTATGCTGCCCTCATCGAGGCTCGGTAATCAGCGTACGCCTCGTTCGGTGTACGTATCTCTATGCGCGTGTGGAGTAGACGCCTATAATATTGTGAACAGCGATGCTACTAGTTCTGATAACGTATAGACTCAATGGCGAGAAATAGTCAAGAGCTGTGGATTGGGTTTGGGGCGCAGCGTTCCTTCCGGATACCAGGTTCTGGTGATCACCTCGTCCGGGCTGGCTTCTTGGACGCGGGCTGGGCGAACTGGTCCGGGTCAGTACAATGAGGACATGCTCTACGACGATGGCAGGATCACCTGCGATGACTCCGACCTAATCATCCAGGGCTATTACTTGTGGGGAGCGAAGAAAATCCCCTATACCGCGATACGCTCGCTGCAGAGGCGCGAACTCACCGGTCGGGGTCTTCTGAGCGGCAGGTGGCGAATCTGGGGCTCCGGCGACTTCGTGCACTGGTGGAACTTCGACCCGACGCGACCGCGTAAGAAAATAGCAATTGAGATCAACGCCGGTCGACGAGTCATTCCCACGATCACACCGGATGATCCCGACGCGGTCGAACTCATCCTCACCGAGCACCTCAACGACTCATTGCCACGATAAATCGGATCACCACCAAGGCGGCTAATTCCAGTCCAATCGACCGACACACAACCTGACGATATTAAAGTCTCTGAGCAGAATTCAGGTTTTAGAATTAGCCAAAAACACGACCCCCTGGCAGTTCGACATAGTACTCGTACCGACTACCCAACCTCAACATAGGGGTCGAATTCCCGGTTTCTAACCTCGCCGTCCGGCGGCACCGTGATCACCATATGGTACTCACCGACCATGGAACACGGGCTTGGGACCGGCCAACGAACTGGAGAGATCGACAACAGCATCGGTATCACCGACGGATCATGCTCCAAAATATGCTTCACCTGCGGTTGCTGCTTGAGGTTTGTCCCGCGGTCCTTGGAACTGGTGGAAGGCGGGTTGGATTTGCTGACGCCGGTTCCAAGGAGGAGGACCACCGTTGTCGAAGTCTCACATGAAGAAGCAGTCCTCGGGTGCTGCTGAGGTGCGGTTGGTGCCGGGGTTGGTTCTTGTCGATCTGGGCGGCTCGGGTCACGCGATCGCAGACTGGGCGGTGATCGTCGATGCGCCCGCGGCGTGCAGGTAGGCGACGAATTGGGGCAGTACCTGGC
>JANYDT010000023.1 GCA_025359845.1 Acidimicrobiia bacterium | reverse complement strand
GACGCAACATTCGCACCGAAGTCGAATGCGCCCTCACCCGACGCCCCAACTCCTCCAACTCATCAACACCCAACTCGACCGGCAACGCAACCCACACACCCCCAAACTACACACTCGCAACTTCCGCGAGCGTGCACTAGTGCCCTGTGCGGGAGCTCGTCGGCTCAGTGTGACGAGTATGTGACGGCGACATGCCAAGTCGGTGACGTTCGTCACAAGAGGGCTTGAATTTGGGTGGAGGCATGAGTAGGTTCTCGCTGGACATACCTGTGGGGGAGAATCGTGGCATTACTTAAAGCAGAGACTTGGCAGCTCAGGGCCGAATGTCGGGGACCGCATTCCGGCCTGTACTTTCCGCCGTCAACCTTTGAGCGCAAAGAAGACAAGGAAGACCGAGAAGACAAGGCGAAGGCGATTTGTCGAGGTTGCGCCGTGCGGCGCGACTGCCTCGACTACGCCATCCGAATTCGCGAGCCGCATGGCATTTGGGGAGGAACAACCGAACTCGAACGCCGAGTTCTCCTTGCTCGCCAAGCCAGCTGAGCGAACGGAGTACTTGGCGCGACTACTTACGAAGCCGTAACGTGTAGATTTCAGGTGCTCCAGAAAACTGGAGCCACATTCGATAAACATGTCCCTCTTTTCCTGGAAACGCACGCTGGTGGCCGGTCGCACGGCTCAGTACGGCACCATTGGTCACGGCCATCCGGTGCTCTTTCTGCACGGATGGGCGCTCGCCCATCATGCCTACCGCGATACGTTGCGTCCTCTGGCCGACCTCGGCTGCCAGGTTTTCGCGCCGGCGTTACCCGGTTTCGGAGGTACCCAGGATCTCCCGCATCGCCAGTTCGGCTTGCCGGGTTACGGGGCTTGGACCGACGAGTTTTGCGCCGCTGTGGCGATGACCGAACCCGCCATAGTGATAGGTCACAGTTTTGGGGGTGGAGTAGGCATTCAACTGGCCGCCAGCGTGCCGAGTCGGGTTGGGTCGCTAGTGCTGCTCAATTCCATCGGAGGCAAATGGGATCAAGGCCATCTTATGGCTGAACGCCCCCTCTGGCGTTGGGGACTGGCCCTGCCTTCCGACGTGTTAGGGGCGGGGTTATCGAAAGCCGTGCCCGCCTTGCTCGAAGACGCCGTCTTGAACATTGTGCGCAATCCGCGCGGCGTTTACCGCGTCGCAACGCTGGCCCGCCGTGCTGATCTCGACACCGAGCTACGAACCGTGCGGCGCCGCGGCACGCCCGTCACGGTCGTGCACGCCAACGCGGACGCCTTCGTGCCCAAGTCAAGCTTTGATTCCCTCTGCGCGGTCCTGGGGGCACGGGGCAGCGTCGTACGAGGATCGCACTCTTGGCCGATCGGCGACGCCGAAGGTTTCGCAGAAATCATTGGACCAATTGTCGCAACGGCCCGAGCCGCCGGCGAGGCAGTCGCTTAACCACATTGGTCGAGCGCGCATCGCCGGTTGGGCGCGTGCAACGACGCAAATGACGGGGCGGGCCGTCAGGCTGAACGCGCCGCGCCGATTTCGTTTACACGGCGACGGGTTCGGGGGCGGGCGGGCCAACCGCGATCGCCAACACTTCCGCCATATCGGACACCGCATGGATGGTCAACAAGTCACGGATGTGACTCGGGACGTCGTCGAGATCGGGTTCGTTGGCGGCGGGGATGACAACCGTGGTGAGGCCGGCCCGATGGGCGGCCAGGAGCTTCTGCTTCAAGCCGCCGATAGGCAGGACCCGGCCTTGGAGCGTGACCTCTCCGGTCATGGCAACGTTGGCCAGCACCGGGCGATTGGTCAGGAGGCTGACGAGCGCCGTCGTCATGGTGATGCCGGCCGACGGCCCGTCCTTGGGCACGGCCCCCGCAGGAAAGTGCACGTGGAGGCGTTTGGCCTTGAGGTTGGCTGGATCGATGCCCAAGCGTTCGGCATGGGCTCGGACGTAGGACAGGGCAATGTTGGCTGACTCCTTCATGACGTCACCCAGTTGGCCCGTGACCACCAATTGCGTATCGTCACCCGGGCCGGCCATGGAGGTGGTCTCGACGAACAAGACGTCGCCCCCTGCGCCCGTCACGGCCAACCCGGTAGCAACGCCGGGTACGCCAACTCGCGCCGCCACCTCTTCGATGACCCGCTTCGGACGCCCGAGCAAGCCTCGCACGTCTTCGTCGGTGTCGATCATCGACGATGGGTGGGTCTCGGCGTTGGCCACCGACGATTCGGGGGTCTCGGTGTTTGCGAGACGCATGGCCACCTTACGCAGGGTCTTGGCCAGTTGTCGTTCGAGGCCACGCACACCTGCTTCGCGGGTGTAGCCCTCGACGATACGACGCAGCGCGGCGTCGGTGAGCTCGACATCAGCCACGCTAAGTCCGGCCGTCGTGAGCTGTCGGGGCAACAGATGCTTGCGAGCTATCGCAACTTTCTCCTCGTCGGTATACCCGTCGACCGTCACGATCTCCATACGGTCGAGGAGCGGGCCGGGGATGGTGTCGAGCACGTTGGCAGTGGCCAAGAACACGACATCGGAAAGGTCTAGGTCGACCTCCAGATAGTGGTCGCGAAAGGTGTGGTTCTGCGCCGGGTCGAGTACTTCCAGGAGCGCGGCCGAGGGGTCGCCTGACCATCCCGTGCCCAGCTTGTCGATCTCGTCGAGCAGGATCACGGGGTTCATGGTCCCGGCCTCTCGCAGAGCCCGAACCAGTCGCCCCGGTTGGGCGCCCACATAGGTTCGGCGATGGCCGCGGATCTCGGCCTCGTCGCGCACGCCGCCAAGGGCCAGGCGGGTGAATTTCCGTCCCAGGGCGCGCGCCACGCTTTCACCCAGCGAGGTCTTGCCGACGCCTGGAGGCCCCACCAACGCAATGATGGCGCCCTGCTTCGACCCGCGGCCGCTCCCCGGTCCATCCACCACATCCAGCCCACGGTCGGCGCGCAGCTTGCGCACCGCCAGCCACTCCACGATTCGCTCCTTGGCCTCATCGAGCCCGGTCGTGTCCTCATCGAGGACGGCACGCGCCGCCGTAACGTCGAGCCGGTCGGTCGACCGGGTGCCCCACGGAATTTCCAGCAATGTCTCCAGCCAGGTGCGAACCCACGCTTGCTCGGGGTTTTGCTCATTCATCCGTTCCAGCCGATCGACCTCCCGGTTCGCGGCGAGGCGCGCAGCATCGGGCAGATCCGCCTCTTGCACCTTGGTGCGGTAGTCGGCGGCGGCGTCGCTCCCATCGGGCGACGACCCAGTCAGGTCGGTCAGTTCCTTGCGCACGGCGGCCAACTGCTGGCGCAGGAGGTACTCACGCTGCGATTTCTCCATGCCTTCGGTGACGTCATGGCGGATTCGCTCTTTCAGGGCTCCGTCGGCCAACGCCTCCCTCGCCCAGCCCGTCGCCTTCTCGAGTCGCACGTTGGTCGACACCGTCTCGAGCAGATCGACGCGGCGCTCGGCCGTGAGTTCGGGCCACTGGGCGATGGTGTCGGCCAGAACCGATGGGTCGTCGATGGCCGCGACCGCGGGGGCGAGGTGGTTGGCTCCTCGCTGCTCGAGAAGGGCAGTAACAGTCGCTCGGTATTCCCGAGCCAGTTCTGGCGTTCGCTGGTCACCCGGATCGGCCTCGATTGTCTCAGCTTCGACCCACAGCGCGGCTCCTGGCCCTGGCACTCCCGTGCCGATCCTGGCCCGGCGAAGACCCCGTACCATGATCGCGCGTTGACCGTTGGGCAGCTCACCTGATGTCTCGATCGAGGCGATCACGCCGTAGCGACCGAACTTTCCGCCTGACCTCGGAACAATGAGCACCTCGTTCGCGTTGTCACCGGCGGCGGCAATCGCCGCTCGCTCCTCGTCGGAGTCGATGGCGATGGTGAAGACGGCGTGCGGTAGAACGACCGCTCCTTCAAGGGGAAGGACGGGAAGAGTAACGGTGGCGGTGATGGTGTCGGCGGTCGACGAGGACATGATGGCTCCTTGGCTGACAAGATGTAATCTTGTAATCGGAAGCAACATCTCGTCGGCGCCGCGCATTCCGGAGCCCTTGCCGTCTTCGGGATTCTGCCCGTTTCGCACCCTTGGTTAAGATACTGCGATGATTGGGGAGCCGTTGCCCCCTGCCGCAAGGAAGCCTCATGTCCAAACAGATCCCTGTCGTCGACTATCTCGTACTGGGCGACTCGCCGCATCTCGTTGCCCACGAGTGCACCTCCTGCGGGGCTCGCTTCTTCGACCGTCGCAACGCTTGCGCCGGTTGCTTTGGCACCACGTTCAAACCCGTGTCGATCGCCACTGACGGCGAAGTCCGAGCGTTCACCATCGTGGCGTTCGCCGCTCCGGGCGTGGCCGTACCCTTCGTGTCGGCGGTCGTCGACTGCGGAGGCACCAGCGTGAGAGGCAACATCATCAACACCGAGCCCGACCCCGATCACGTCAAGCTCAGTATGAAAGTCCGGCTCGTCACCACGTCGATCGGCACCGATGACGACGGCACCGAAGCCATTGGCTTCGGCTTCGAACCGATCAGCTGAATCCGCATTCCCCCCGAACCCTTTACCTGTAAGAAAAAGAGGCAGCACCATGGCCAGCGATGACATCTGGATTCTCGGCATCAAGATGACCAAGTTCGGCAAGCACGCCGACAAAGACACGGTCGACCTCGCCGCCGAAGCGGCCATGGCGGCAATGGCCGACGGTGGGGTGACCATGGCCGACATGGGCGTCCTCGCGGCAGGCTGCCTCATGGGCGGCGGAGGCCTAGGCCAGCAGCTGCAGAAGCAGATCGGCCAGACCGGCATCCCGGTCTACAACGTGTCGAATGCTTGCGCCACCGGAGCGACCGCGCTGCGGACCGTGATCATGGCCCTCAAGGCCGGCGAGTGCGACATGGGTCTGGCTGTCGGGGTCGAAAAGTTGGCCGGCGCCGGGCTCCTCGGAGCGGGTGGCAAGCCCAAATCCGACAAGAACGTCTATGAGCCGAGCGGTCGTTACGGCGCCGTCGTGCCCACCGACGGCCGTATCGGTACCGACAACATGCCTGGCGTGTTCGCCCAAGTGGGCATGGAATACGGCCACAAGTATGGCGGGGCGACCTTCGAACTTTTCGCTAAGATCTCCGAGAAGAACCATATGCACTCGACGCTCAACCCGCTGGCTGCGTACTCCAAAGCGATGAGCCTCGAGCAGATCATGGGCGACATGATGATCGCGTACCCCAACACCCGTCCGATGTGTTCGGCCAACTGTGACGGAGCGGCCGCAGCCGTTCTCGTCACCGGAGCCAAGCTCAAGACGCTCTCGCTTGAGCAGCAGCGCCGGGCCGTCAAGGTCTCGGCTTCGGTTCTCACGAGCGATCCCTACGAAGAGGCGTGCCAGATCCTGCCGAACGTCAATACGCTCACCCGACGGGCCGCCAAGCAGGCCTACGAGCAGGCCGGAGTGGGCCCCAGCGACCTCAATCTCGTCGAGTTGCACGATTGCTTCGCCACGGCCGAACTGGTCCATTACGACAACCTCATGCTGTGCGAAGAGGGCGGCGCCGTCGATTTCTTCAACTCCGGCGCGCCTTTCCGTGACGGCGCCCGACCTGTGAATGTTTCGGGGGGCCTGCAGTCCAAGGGCCATCCGATCGCCGCGACCGGTATCGCCAACGTCTGGGAAGTGTGCCACCATCTCCGCGGCGAGGCCGGGCCCCGTCAGATCGAAGGGGCCAAAGTCGGTCTCGCCCATGTGATCGGACTCGGCTCGGCCTGCGGCATCCACATCCTCGAGAAGTCCGCAGCCTAAGGGCAGGCCCTAACCTTTTTCCTTTTGTAGTAGCCGATCCCGGACGTGGGGCAGCCTCAGCGGCGGCACCGTCCGGGGCGGTTGGCGGCGGGGCGGGAGCCGAGTGAGCAACCCTTCGGTGACGGCCGCTATTGCTTTCGCGGCCCCTTGTAATTCGGTGAGATTGGCGCCGGTGGGACGGCTCATCCCCGTAACTTTTCGTACGAACTGCATGGCGGCAGCCTCGATTTCGATCGACGTGGCCGGCGGGTCGAGGCCACGCAACTCGGTGATATTGCGACACATGCGCGTCAGCGTATTGCGACACCTGCATTGAAGGGTCGCGATCGGCAGTGGGTATTTCTCGGAGCGGTACTGGCGCGGTCGCCCCTTCGATGGCAGACTAGAAAAACTGTGCCCGCCGTCACATCCGAAGGAATCAACAAGGTGAACATGGCGGGCGAACCTCTACTGAGTGTCCACCAGGTGGAAGTCGTATACGGCGGCGCCATCCAAGTGCTGCGCGGGGTCAGCGTCGAGTTGCCGGCCGGTAAGATTGTCGCCATCCTCGGGGCCAACGGGGCCGGCAAAACTACCCTGCTGCGCACGATCTCGGGCTTGTTGCCTTACCACAACGGTCGCGTTACCGCCGGCGTCGTGGAAATGGACGGTCGGAGCATCGTCGGCGTCGATCCGTCGACGCTTGTTCGTTCAGGTATGGCCCAGGTGATGGAGGGACGGCGAATATTTGCCGAACTTACTGTCGACGAAAACCTCAGGGCGGGTGGATATACGCGGAAAGATAAAGCCGGCCTACGGGTTAGCCACGACCGTGTCATGACGCTATTTCCCCGATTGGCGGAACGATCGACCCAAGTGGCCGGTTATCTTTCGGGAGGAGAACAGCAAATGCTGGCCATCGGTAGAGCGCTCATGGCCAACCCTCGTCTGCTTCTGCTCGATGAGCCCTCCCTGGGGCTTGCGCCGTTGATCGTGCAGCAGATTCGTGACATCGTCATAGAAATCAATAAGCAAGGTACAAGCGTGTTGATTGTCGAGCAAAACGCCACGATGGCACTTTCGATCGCGGATCGCGGTTACGTCATCGAAACGGGCCGGGTGGTAAAAGAAGGCAGCGGAGTAGACCTCTTGGCCGACCACGACATCCAACATTTCTACTTGGGCGGCGATACCGGGGAGTCAAGTTTTCGCGACTTGAAGAGCTATCGACGCAAACGCGAGGCCTACAAGTGAGCGACGCGCTCTTGGAGTGCCGAGAGATTACTTTGCGGTTCGGCGGAGTTACTGCGCTGAGCGACGTGACCTTCGAGGTTCGCCGGCGAGAATTGTTCGCCATCATCGGTCCGAACGGCGCCGGCAAAACCTCGATCTTCAACTGTCTCAATGCGGTCTACCAACCGCAGCGCGGTATTATTCGAATCGACGGCGTCGACATCATCGGTCGCAAACCGCCTTTCACTGTCGCCCAGGGTATCGCCAGGACCTTTCAGAACATTGGTCTGTTCTTGAACCTCGATGTGGTGGCCAATCTCATGCTCGGTCGCCATCACCTTATGCATGGCGGCTTCCTTTCAGGAATGGCGTTTTTTGGGAAGGCGCGCTCCCAGGAAATCTTGCACAGACGACGGGTCGAAGAGGTAATGGAACTCCTCGATCTGCATCAGTTTCGTGGGAGCCCCGTTGGACTGTTGCCGTACGGTATCCAAAAACGAATGGAACTTGCTCGGGCCCTTTGCATGGAACCGAAGTTGCTTTTGCTCGATGAACCTGTGGCCGGTATGAACTCCAGCGAAACCGAGGACATGGCCCGCTATATTCTGGAAATAAAGCGTGAACTAGCTATCTCAATGATTTTGGTCGAACACGATATGCATATGGTCATGGATGTGGCCGATCGCATGATGGTCCTCGACTTCGGCCAGAAGATCGCCGAGGGGCTGCCGGCCGAAGTCCGTAGCAATCAACGGGTCATTGACGCCTATCTGGGCCAGCCATGACATTGATCCTATGAACGCCAATACCGTTCCCGCACTTCTCGTGGCCGCGGCGGCATCGAGGACTAACGCGGTGGCGATGCGAGAACGGACGGCCGGCTTGTGGAAGGAGACAACGTGGGCCGCCTATCTCGACGAGGCGGCGTGTGTCGGCATGGGGCTCATTGGGCTCGGAGTGAAGTCCGGCGACCGGGTCGCCATCCTCAGCGAAAATCACCCCTCGTGGCTCGTGGCCGACGTCGGGGCCCAGGGTATCGGGGCGGCGGTTTTGGGTATCGATCCGGATACTTCTTCTGATCACGTCGCTACCCTTCTCAAGCACTTCGGGGTCACCACGGTGATCGTCGGAGACGAAGAACAATTCGACAAGGTGACCGAAAGCCGCAGCCGGCTTGCGGCCGTGCGCACTGTCGTGGTCGTCAATACCCGAGGAATTCGCCATCTTGACGACGCGTCCGGCGCAGACTCCGTAACTGTCATCACCTACGCAAGGCTCCTTGAAGCCGGGGCCACAAAGGCGACGGAATGGGCCGGATACGCCGCCGCCCTCGAACCCTCGAGCGTCGGTGCCATCGCCGCGCACGTTCGCGCCGACGGTAACGTCGAGGAGCACCGCCTCCGCCAAGGCGAGCTTGTGGCCGGGGGAGAAAGCGCTGTGCGCGCCGTCGGCGCGGGGCCTCACGACGAGGTCGTGGCCGTAATGTCGCTGGCCGACTCAGCAGAACGAGCGATAAGTGGGGTCGGCAGCTTGGTCGCCGGGTATCGGGTCCATTTTCCTCAGAGCGGGCAGCTGCTCATGCGTGGACTCGCCGACGTGCAGCCAACATTTATGCATGCCTCTCCGGCTTTCTTGGCTCTGATCGCCCACGATGCCCGGAGCCGAGCCGAATCGACGCCAGCCGTCAAACGAAGGGGCATCGCTACGACTTTGGCGGTGCTGCTTCTTCTCCTTCCCGGCTTTCTGGTGAAGGGCTTTGGCGGCAGTAAGGCCCTATCGGGCCGATTGGCCAACATCGGCCTGATTCTCGGCTCCGCCGTTTGGCTGTTTCTCTACCACCGCCCCGATGCGTTGCCTGGCACAGTGCCCGGACTCAAGCGTTTCGCGTTCACGAAAGCGATGAAGCGCCGCGCCCGACCGGCGGGCAGGGGCATCGCTGATCTGAGGGTGTTCCGAGCCGGATTGGTTATCGCGTCGGCCGCCTCGATTGTGATCTGCGCCATTGTGCGTACCAGCACGCCGGCCTGGCTCCGCATCCTGATTGTTGTTGCTTTGCTCGGGGGTTGGATACTCTTCGGAATCTTCAGCGGACTCGCTGTTCACCCCTTCATTCGTCGCCGCTACGGACTCGGCCGCATTCGCAGCGTTGTCACCGGGGAACAGCCGGTAGCGTTCGATGTCCAGTCCTTCTTCTCAACCATCGGAGTCTCTTTGTCGACTGGCACGCTCGACGCGAACGGCTTTCTGATCGGTCTCGAGGGCGTGCACCCGATGGTCGTCGGCGGAGGTTCGAAGTGACGCAGTTCTTCCAATTCTTGGTGACCGGTTTGGCCCGAGGGTCGGTATTCGCAATCGTGGGCCTTGGGTTGGTAATCGTCTTCAAGGCCACCCATCTCTTGAATTTTGCCCACGGTGCACTCATGACGATCGGTGCGTACCTTTGCTACGAGTTCCATAACGGCTGGAAATGGAATACGTGGCTTGGACTGATTCTCGTGCTCGTCGGCGCGTTCGCCGCTCTCGACCGATCGCGCCCCAAATTTGTCGTTCCCGGAGCCGCGATGCTGGCCGCCGGCCTTTACGTCATGCTCGGCATTCACCTTGACTACAAGTGGAAGCTGCCCTATGTCATCAGCATTCTTTTGGCCATGATCGTGACCGGAGGGCTTGGACTGATCATCGACATCGTGCTTCTAAGGCGCATGCGGGGCCGACCGGTGTTCTCGATCATCATGGTGACTTTCGGGATTGCGATCATCGCCGACCAGTACGTTCCGTCGCGCTGGGGCAGCGAAGCGGTGAACATCAACGACCCCATCGGCATCAAGTCAACCCGCATTCTGGGCGTTCCGGTCACCCTCATCGACGTCGTCACCTTCCTCGTGGCCATGGGCGTCACCGTGGCGTTCTTACAGTTCTTCAAGCGCTCCCGGATGGGCACGGCTATGCGAGCCACGGCTTATGACCAGGAGGCAGCCATCGCCCAAGGCATAAGCGCCAAGATGGTTTTCGGGGTTTCGTGGTTCATATCTGCTGCGCTCGCCGCTCTCGCCGGCATTCTCCTTGTCTCGGGCGGTGGTCGGACGCTCGATTCGACGGTCGGGTTCTTCGCCCTCGCCGCGTTCCCCGCCATTATCCTAGGGGGAATCGATTCGACTACCGGCGCCATCGTCGGCGGCATGGTGCTCGGAATCGCCGAACAGCTGTGCGTCGGCTACGAAAATCAGAGTGTCTTCGGGTTTGTGCCGTCCGACTACGTCGGTCAGAATTTTCACGTTGTCTTGCCATATATCGTGATGGTGGTCATATTGCTCGTACGACCATACGGATTTTTCGGAACCAAAGAAGTGAGGCGGGTCTGATATGAGCGGTGCAATAGTGACGTTGGCGGTTTTGGCGGTCGCAGCAGCCGGAATGGCGTTCTGGACTCGACGCGATGCTCAGCGACATCTGATCACCTCATACGGGCGAGACATCTCCATGTTTCGTTCGGGCTGGGTGAAGATTGGACTGATAATCGCCGTTCTTGGGTTCGTCAGCGCTCCCGTCGGCTTCAGTTGGATTGGTTTCAAAGGCGCCCATCTTCCATCGAATCTCATCCCGGGCTTGCCGATGGGCGATTTTCCGTTGGCGATTCTGTGCATTGCCGGCATTTACGCGATCGCTGCCATTTCGTTGAACCTCCTGATTGGGTATACCGGCCAAGTTTCGCTAGGTCAAGCGGCGTTCATGGGAGTAGGAGCGTATGTGGCGGGCTACTTCGGCAGCCGACGCAACCCCGACAACCCGACTTTGGCGTACTTCCATCTGGGAGGCTGGTATCCACCGCCCTGGCTTTGGCTGCTGATCGCTCTTTTGATTGGTGCGTTGATCTCGGCGGCCATCGGCCCGTTGGCCTTACGCCTACGCGGGCAGTATTTGGCCGTTGTCTCGATCGGAATACTCTTCTTGGCTGATCACGTGTTTAGGAACTTCCAATCCTGGACGAATGGTCCTGTCGGTCGAAATCAACTCCCCGGCGCAAGCGTGACGATTTGGCCAGGAAAGATGCTCGACTTTTCCACTCGAGCAAGTGGCGACACTGACTTTTTCGGATTTCTTTATCGACGCAATCAGGGCTACTTCTGGCTGATCTGGGGCTGCGTCATTGTCGTAATGATCATCGCGAAGAACCTCGTTCGCACTCGGCAAGGACGGGCGATGATGGCGGTAAGGGATCGTGACATCTCGGCCGAAGTCATCGGTGTCGAACTGGCCCCGACTAAAATCTGGGTCTTCGCCGTAAGCGGGGCGATGGCCTCACTGGCCGGGGCACTATATGGAAGTTACATTCAAGCCGTCACGCCGGATTCTTTCAACTTGAACCTCTCCATCCAGTTCGTAGCCATTATCATCGTGGGGGGAGTGGGCACGATCTTTGGTTCAGTTATCGGGGCAGTAGCGGTGAGTTCGCTCATTGAGCTTTTCAATCATTACAAGTGGCTGTTCAACTGGCTGCCGTTCTTGAAGACCGGACTCGGCGAGAAAGGGATGAACATCGAGAACCTCGTCCGAGTCGTGTACGGATTGTTCATCATCTTGTTCTTGATGTTCTTCCCGTTCGGGATCGCCGGCGTATGGCAACACATCAAGCGGTACTTACAGACCTGGCCGTTCTCCAGTTAACTCAAGTCTTAGGTGGTTCGACCAGAGCCGTCCGGGGCCTGTGCGACAATAGTCACACTCCGGCCAGGGTGGCGGGAGCCGCTATATCCAAGGGGGATATCCATGAAGACCTCACTCGGTCGTCTCGTCGTCGTCAGCACCGCTGCCGCTCTCGTCGTAGCGCCCATCACATTGGCAGGAGCCGCGGCCGCTCCCAAGGTAGGAGCCACGTGCGCCAAAGTTGGAGCGACGGCTGCATCCGGCACCCAAAGTCTCATCTGCCAACTTAAGGGTCGCAAGCGGGCATGGGCCGTAGCGCCAGCCGCTTCGACGGTACCTGCGACCACGAAGACGCCGTCCACCGGCGGTGCAGTCACGACGGCCACCACCGCGACGACGACGGCAGCCGCCAGTCTACCAAAGAGCCCCGGCTTTGATCCGGCCACCAACACGATATCACTCGGCTATCTCGGTAATGTCGCCGGCGGCCCATTCGCCCCGGGCGGCAAGGCCCTGTTCGCCGGTTTCGATAGTTACATCCAGCGAGTCAACGCCGCCGGTGGCGTCAACGGCAAGTACAAAATCAACAACATCTTCCTCGAAACCGCGTACGACCCCAACCAGGCGGTCGCGAAATATAACGAGGCCAAAGATTCGGTGGTGTTCTTCAGCAATGTGTTCGGTACCCCGATCGTCACTGCTCTCCTGCCCCAACTCGTGAAAGACGACCTGGTCGGCGTCCCGACCTCGCTCGACGCCGAGTGGGTCAACAAGCCCAACTTTCTTGCCAACGGGGGCAGTTATCAAGCGCAGGCGATGAATGGGGTCGAGTACTACCTGACGACCGCCGGTGCCAACAAGAAGGTCTGCGGGCTGACAGTGCAAACCTCGTTCGGCTTGACCGGACAAGAGGGTTTCCGCTATGCCGTGGCCACAAAGAAGTTGAGCGCCGGCCCCGACCTTGTCGTGGCTGCTTCAGACACAAATATGACTGCTCCTATGTCGCAATTCAAGGCCGCCGGTTGTGACGCCATCGTAATGACGACGCTCCCCGCTCAGACCACCTCGGCCCTGGTGACCGGTGATCAGAACGGCTACAATCCCACCCTCTTGTGCGTGTCGCCGTGCTTTGACTTGAACGCCATGACGCCCCAGAATTCGCCGTTGTACAGCAAGCAGTTGCTCTATTTCGGCGATCCCGCGCCGTGGGGCGATACGAGTAACCCGGGCATGAAGGACATGCTCGATGACCTGGCCAAATACAATCCGTACTACATCGGCAACCCCAACGTCGCTGCGGTGTGGGGTTATGCCCAGGCCCGGCTCGTGGAGGCGTTGATCAAGAAGGGGATCTCCAACAACGACCTGAGCAGAGCCGGCATCAAGAAGGCTGTGGCCACACTCGGTCGCGTCGATCTCGGCGGCGCGTTCCCAGAGTACGACTACGGCGATCCGACGAAGCGCCAAGTGACGCCTTTCGTCAATGTCTACCGTCCCGATGCCTCTGTGCTGGCCGGCCTCGTTCTCGTGAAGGGCGCGTACGCCTCGGACCTCGCAAAGGGCTATAAGAAGTAGGCACCTTCTTGCGCACGGCTCGGCCCGTCCCTGAAATGGGCGGGCCGTTTCGCGTTGTCATACGGCGACTCAGCCCTCCATGTCTATTGGAGTGACGCCCCGGACGCCTCGTATGCTCTCGCCATGCCTGTGCTCGCCTATCCCCATGACGCTGGTCGACTTGACCGGGCACCTTGGGCGCGCCGACGAAGATGAACGACGTTGGCGGCTCGTGCTGGAATTTCTCGAGGAATACTCTCACGAAGGCGAGGGACGAGTCACCTTACTGGTCGATGATCCGCCGTCGACGGCGACGCCCGCTGGGACCTTCTTCTTGGCGCACTGGCCGAGCACCTCGCCACAACCGACAACCGACAGGTGCCGCCGTGCAGCCTGTCAGGCGGCCGCGTCTGGATCGGTCGAATTTGGTTCCTCGATCCTTTGCCATCGGCCCGAGTCTGGGCGCTCGCTCACTCTCCCGCGGCCTTTCGGCGGCGAGGGGTCTTCTTGCACCCGACGATCTTCATCGAGCATGAGCGAGCACCAAAGCGTAGCGGCGGGCGCAGCGAACGGTGGGCAACATGGCACTCGCAGCGTCGACGGGGTCCCCGCTTGCGGGGTGGCGAAGCGAGGATGACATGAGCGAGCACCAAAGCGTAGCGGCGGGCGCAGCGAACGGTGTTCGAAGTGCCTGTGCCCCCTCGTCAACGCCAAGTCAACGAGGACCTTTTTCTTCGATGACTTGGCGTTCAGGTGCTGACGAGGAACGGTGAAATGGCCTCGGCGGCCATTTTCCGGCGACCGGTACCGCCTCGGGCGCACGACCCATGGCTCTCAGGTACTTGAGCCAAGAACGGATCGCGGCACGGTACGTCGGAAACTCGAGATACACAAGGTCGAAGTCGGAACATACGGAGCGTACGGCGCGCCGGACTGCGGGAAGGTGTCGACTCTCGATGCTTGGGAAGAGGTGATGCTCGACGTGATGGTTTAAGTGGGCCGTGAACGCCGAAAGGACACGGGATCCCGTAGCGACGTTGGCCGTGCCCCGCAAGGCCCAAATAATTTGTTCCTCGCGAGATGAGATTTGCCCCCACGCCGGCGGAAATGTCGTGATCTGGGTCGTGTGTTGGACCGAGAACACGACGAGCAGCACTGTTCCGGCGATGGCCATGACGACGACGAACGCGCCGGCGACATCAATCACGGAGTGTCGAAGGAGAGCCATGACGGCTACCAGACCGACATGCCACCATTGATCGATGAGCATGACCATCGTGGCCCGGTGGGTGGGCCGCTCGGTCCGCGCCAGATCGCCTACTCGACCGGTGAGGGCGTACCACGAACTCTTCGCCGCCATCGCCGGAAGAAGGAAGGGGGCCAAGAGGAACACGTACCGGTGTTGAAAACGGTGCCAGCGGCGCCAGCGAGCGGAAGGAGCCACCCTTACGAGGCGAGAGGTAGCGAGATCGTCGTCCAGGCCCTCGACGTTGGTGGCGCCGTGATGGGAGTCGTGGTGCTTGGCCCGCCACCAGTCGCGCAGCAGGAAGGGATGCAGCGTTCGCACCATGGCATCCCAAAGCCACACGCGGCTCCATTCCCGGCGATGAAGGTAGCCGTGCACGCGCATGATGCTGTGGGCTACGGCCAAGCCGCAGACGACTAACCCCGCACCTTCGGCGATCCAATTGCGGGCACCGAAGATCAACCAGATCGTGGAGCCCCACAACACTGCGACGTTGGCCAGCGCCGCGACTGCTGCTCGCCGATGATCGCCAACACGCGCTCGACTGGCCGCCACCTCAACGGCAACCCGCTCGCGAAGAACCCTCGTGATGTCGGACCTTGCGCCACTTTGCATGGTCGGGTCATTCTCGCTGGCCAACGCCAACCCCATCAACAACCCCACTCACGATCCCAATGTCAGAATTCTGCCAGCGTAGACCCGGAGGGAGGCGACCAGCAGCGATCTGAAGCGCACGCCCGTCCCGTAAGCACTCGCCAGCGCGATGCCTTACCAAAAGGGAGCTACCACCTCTCGGTTGATCCGGCGTTGCCCTCCGATCTTGTGTAGAAGGATGCGACGATGTCATCTATCCGCTTCGGCCGCCAGGTCTGCGGCAACCTGACCGCCGCCGCATCGCGGGAGTGGCTCGTGACCGACGGACTTGGCGGGTACGCCATGGGCACGGTCGCGGGTCTGCGTACCCGGCGCTACCACGCGCTGCTCGTCGTGGCCGGAGACCATCCAGGGGCGCGCCGGGTCGGTCTGGTGGCGCTCGACCCGGTGGTCGTGATCGGCGATCGCCGCATCCGCCTGGGCACCGACGAATGGTCCGGCGCCACCGTCGATCCGGCGGGCCACGTCGATCTTGCCTCGTTCGACCTCGACGACGGGGTACCACGTTGGCGGTGGTCGGTCGACGGTGTCGTGATCGAGCGGGAAGTAGCCATGCAACACGGCTGTGCCCGGGTGGCCATTACCCACCGGATCGTTTCGGCTCCGGGCGAGGTGCGAGTAGAGGTGACGCCGCTGTGCACCTGGCGTGACGCCCATCACGACCGCTTTGCATGGGGTGCCCCTGACGTCTCCTCGCACCAGGAAGGGTTCGTATTCGAGGACGCCTACCGAGTAATGGGCCGGGGGTGGAAACCGGACGGCTCCTGGTATCGCGGCGCGTATTTGCGGGAGGAAGCGGCCCGCGGCCTCGGTTCGACCGAAGACCTCTGGGCTGCCGGTCACTTCTCCGCGGAGTTGCGAACAGGGGAGTCGCTCGACGTTGTCGCGTCGGCCATGCGCTTCTCGGAGTCGGGGCCGAGCGCGGAGACAGTTGTAACGGCCGCGCGCGCTCGAGCGCAAAGCCTCGTCGTGAAATCGGGTGTGTCAACATCGGTTGACGCCGCTTTCGTCGTGGCTGCGGATCAGTTCGTCGTGAGTACGTCCACCGGACCGTCGGTCGTGGCCGGATACCCTTGGTTCGGCGAATGGTCACGCGACGCCATGACGGCGTACGAGGGATTGTTTCTTGACACCAACCGCGCCTTCGAGGGGCGAGCCCTCCTGTTGCGTAGTGCGGCCACCCTTTCGGAAGGGATGTTGGCGAACACCGCTGACGGGGACGAGCCCGAGTACAACACGGCCGACGCCACGATGTGGTTCATCCATGCAGTGGGACGCCACGTGGCTCGCACCGGCGATGACGACTTGGCCCGCGAACTGGGCGGCGCCTTCGACGACATCGTCGAGCACCATGTGGCCGGCACCCGCTTCAATATCGGCGTCGACCCCGAAGACGGTCTTTTGCGCCAAGGGGCCGAGGGTTGGGCCCTTACGTGGATGGATGCCCGCGTCGATGGCCGCGCGATCACGCCCCGTATCGGCAAAGCGGTCGAGGTAAACGCCCTGTGGATCAACGCGTTGGGCACGATCGCGGCGTTGAACGCGCGCACTGGGCGTCCCTATCGGTGGGCCGCGTTGCACGCGCGGGCGCGCTCCTCGTTCGCGTCCCGATTCACCCGAGCCGATGGACTCGGGTTGTACGACGTGGTGGACGGGCCGTCGGGACCGGAGGCGGCGGTCCGTCCCAACCAGCTCTTCGCCCTCTCACTGCCGCATGGCCCGGGGGGCCCGTCCTCGATCGTCGACATTTGCCGCGCCGAGTTGCTCACATCGCTCGGGCTGCGATCTCTCGCCCCTTCGGACCCCCAGTATGTCGGCCACCACCGCGGCGACGTTCACGCCCGTGACGCGGCGTACCACCAAGGCACCGTCTGGGCGTGGCTACTCGGCGCGTACGTGGATGCCTGCACGGCAGTGGGAGCATCGAGCGCCGGCGTGATTGATGGCCTCGCCGCGCACCTTGGGGATTGGGGATTGGGATCGGTGTCAGAAACAGCTGACGGCGACGCCCCTCACGATGCTACTGGCTGCCCGTTCCAAGCGTGGTCGGTGGCTGAAGCTTTGCGGGTCCGGCGGCGGGTGGCAAACCCATAAGGCAAACCGCGCATCCCACCCGAAGCGGGGTACGAGGGTGTCACGCGGCGCGAACGCGGGGCAGGACTTCGTTGGCCACTCTTTCCAGGTTGCGGCCCGTCACCTCGGAGTCGAGCCCCGGCGGGAGACCGAGCATCGAGATATCGGTCACGCCGTACTCGGCGATGAACCGTTGGAGTTCGGCGACGCAGTGATCGGGATCGCCGACGATCCATGTCTGCGGGATGGGATGGGCATCCTTGTTGCCCCACGCATAGACGTCGGGCGTCTCGGCGAAGTAGCGCTGATACACGCTCATTCGGTATCTCTCGGCTTCCCGCACGGCTGGCCAGTCCCGCTCCGGATCTTCGGTTACGAGGATCGACCGGGCGATGCCGACCCGATAAGAACCGGGATCGCGACCCGACGCCGTGAGCGCGTCGCGCCATGGATCGAGTACCTCCACCCGCGGCCCCTGCGGGAGGAGATGCGTGTCGAACCGCGCCGCTCGCAGCGCACCAGCCGTCTTCATGGCGGCAATCCAGAGCGGGGGTCCACCCTCTTGGAGCGGCTTCGGATACACGTTGATGGCGTCGATGTCGTAGCGCTTACCGTGAAAGTTCACGGGCTCGTCGCTCCAAGCCTGACGCAGGATCTCGATGCCTTCCTCGGTGAGTGACACCCGCTGGTTGAGAGACCGACCGAAGGCCCGGAACTCGTCGGGCACATATCCCATCCCGATCCCCAGCTCCATGCGCCCCCCGCTGATCTGATCGAGGACGGCCATTTCCTCGGCTAGGCGCAGGGGGTGATAGAGCGGCAGGAGCGTGATGTCAGTCGAGATTCGGATGCGGTCGGTCACCGCCGCGACGGCCCCGGCCAGCGGTTGGAAGGCGGGCAGGTATCCGTCTTCCAAGAAATGGTGTTCGGTGAACCACACCAGATCAATGCCCAGTTGGTCGGCCAGCTTCACTTGTTCGAGGGTGGCGCCGTACACCGCGCGCATCGACTCGCCGCTACCCGGGCGGACGCGGCAGTCGTACATCACGCCGAAGCGAATAGGTTGAACCATTATCCAGCCGTGAACCGGAAGTGTTCTTCCATCCGCTCTCGGACGCTGACCATATGGGCGCCATACTTTGGGAAGCCACCATTGTAATTTCCGTCTTGGCGGCGGTTCGACTCACCCTCGAAGTTGTAATAGCCCGGCGTGCATTCTGAGTTTCTAGACGTTTTGCCACGGTGGGCGATGACCTCCTGTACCCACCACTCTTCGGACTCTGGTGAAACATCCATTGTCTGGTACCCACTCTTGCGGACGTAGGCGATGCACGCCGCAATATGATCACCTTGGGCCTGAAGTACCGCAGTGAGATTGAAATTGAATGAGGCCTGGTAACCGCCCATGATGAACATGTTCGGGTACCCATGGGTATGGATTCCCAGCACCGTTCGTATACCATCTTGATACTTATCCATAAGATCGAGACCACCGACACCGACAATCCGATTATACGTACCCGTCTTCTGGATTTCAAATCCTGTGGCGTATATCAGTAAATCAAGCTTATACTCTGTACCGTCGAAGATCGGACCATTTTCGCCGATCTCGTTGATGCCTTTGCCATGTGTGTCTACCAACCGCACCGTCGGCCGGTTATAAGTAGGCAAATAATCGTTGTGAAAGCACGGTCGTTTGCACATGAACATGTACCACGGCTTCAGCGCATCGGCCGTCACGTTGTCTTCGACGATCTCATCAATGCGTTTATGAATTCGCATCATATAGTCAATGTTGACGTTTTCTTGCCGGCGGATCTTTTCCTCGTCGGTCATCGGAACCGACTTGTCGATTTGCAGGCGTACCGGCGGATTGGCCAGCATGGCCGCTCGCCGCTTGGCCTGCCAACCGGGCTCGAGCGAAGCCGCCCATTCCGGGTCAGTTAGCCAGTCCTCGCGGATGTCGATCGACGACGGCGTGCGCTGGAATACGTAAAGCTCCTTGGCCGCCGCCCCCAGGTTCGGGACGGCTTGCACCGCCGTTGCCCCCGTCCCGATGATGCCTACGACCTTGTCGGACAACTTGGAGAGATCGGCGCCGGTGTAGTCGTAGTCCCAACGTGAGGTGTGGAAGGAGTGCCCCTTGAACGTTTCCATCCCCGCGATCTTGGCCAATTTGGGTTTTGAAAGGGTGCCGTTGGCGCAGATCACGAAACGGGCCTTCATGGCGTCGCCACGATCGGTGGTGATATTCCACATCTGTTCGTGTTCGTTCCACACCGTCGATGTGACCGTGGTCTGGAAGACCGCCAGTCCGTAGAGGTCGTACTTGCGGGCGATGGCTTGGCAGTGGGCGTAGATCTCCTCGCCTCCGGCATAGTGGCGAGTCGGGACGTAACTCATCTCGTCGAGCAAGGGAAGGTAGTCGTAGGCCACCACATCGCAGGCCACACCGGGGTAACGGTTCCAATACCAGGTACCGCCCACATCGGCCCCGCGCTCAACGATGCGGATCGACTCGACGCCGACCTCACGCAGCCGAGCCGAGGTGAGCAACGCCGAGAACCCGCCGCCGATGAACAAGACCTCTACGGTGTCGGCGATCGGCTCTCGGACGACGACCTCGCCGCCGTACGGGTCGGTCTCGTAGCGGGCCAGGTCACCCGACAACTCGGTCAGGTACTGGGAAGTACCTTCTGGTCGGTAGGCCAAACGCAAGTCGCGCTCCTCGGCGAACTTCATCTTGATGGCGTCGTAGTACTCCTGTGGCTTCGTCATGGTCAACCTCTGCTCCTATCGCCGTTCCGATTCTGCTGACGGATAAGTTATCGCGTGCCGGATGCACGTCCGGCGAATGGACCGACACGAGAAGGTCGACGCAGCTACCGCACCGTTACCCGGACGGGCAAGTCGACCGGTCGCCACTATGGCCAGCTAGTATCTGGGTGGTTGAGATTTCTGGAGGAGCGATGCACGACGAACAGTTGATCCCGACCGACCTGGCCTCGATCGACATCCACTCGATCGAGAAGTATCTCGCGGGTGGATATCCGTGGGCGGAGTGGGATCTATTGCGGCGCGAATCGCCAGTCCATTGGTATGATCGGCCTGGCGTCGAGCCGTTCTGGGCCGTCACCAGTTACGACGACGTGCACGCCATCGGCCGCGACGGCACCACGTTCATCAACGGTGGGCCTCGATTGCGGCTCGCCTCGACCAAGCACGACACCCGCATGTGGGAGGTCAAGGCCAACCGCGACGCCCGCTTGGAATGGGACCTGAACGAGCCCCAAGACATGGTGTTCATGGACGACCCGCGCCACGTCGAGTTCCGTAAACTCGTGGCACGGCACTTCACTCCGGCCCGCTGTCGGCGGATGGCCAGTGCCTTGGCCAAGCAGTCCGAACAGTTGGTGCAGGAGTTCAGCGCCGCTTTGGCCGAGGGCGAACCCGTCGACCTCGTCGAGGACTTCGCCGTGAAACTGCCCTTAAGAACCATCTGCGAAATGATGGGAATCCCGGTGGACGACTGGACGGATATTCACCGCTGGACCGACTCATTGTTCGACACCGATTCCATGGCTTGGGCTCAGCCCGGTGAGACCCGGCGCGACATGCGCAAGCGCCTCCGTATCGAGTTCTTCGCCTATCTCGAAGACCTCCTGGCCAGAAAGCGGGCCGCGCCGGGCGACGATCTGACGAGCATTCTGGTGCAGGCGGAGGTCAACGGAATACCGTTGACCCAACAACAGCTTCACGGCTACATAGTCCTGCTCGTGAGCGCCGGCAACGAGACAACGCGCAACGCCACCACCCGAGGGATAGTGGCGCTGTTGGAAGCACCGGCCGAGTGTGCTCGGCTACAAGCTGAGCCCGGCCGGTGGATCGAGTCCGCAGTCGAGGAGATTCTGCGCTGGACGTCGCCTGTCATCCAGTTCGCCCGGACGGCGACACGCGACGTCGTGGTCCACGGCCAGGCCATCGCCGCCGGCGACACCGTGGGACTCTGGTACCCATCCGCTAATCGCGATGACTCGGTGTTTGCCGACCCTTATCGCTTCGACATCACCCGAGAACCCAACCACCACCTGGCGTTCGGCCACGGTCCCCATTTCTGTCTCGGAGCCAGCCTCGCGCGGTGGGAACTGCGAGCCCTATTCACCGAACTGGCCCGGGCCGGGCTGCTGGCCCGGCTCCAGGTGACCGGGCCACCCGAGTGGATGACCGACTTGCACGTCGGCGCCATGAGCCACCTGCCCGTGGCCTTGGCCGGCTGAATCCCCACTGTCACGGGGCGGCGACCGATCGGAGCGGGTCGGACTCGACGTTGCGCGTCGACCAAATAGGGTAACGCTATGAACTCTTGCGACCGCTCGCACCCACGATGACTGAGGCCGGGCGCGGCGCCATCCTCGAGGGCATCCGCATCGTCGACTTGGCCAACGCCATTTCCGGTCCCGTGGCGACAATGCTTCTCGCTGAGGCCGGCGCCGATGTGGTGAAGGTCGAGCCGCCGTCGGGGAGTCCCGATCGCGCGCTGCCGGGCTTCCGCACCTGGAACCGGAGCAAACGCAGCGTCGTGGCCGATGTCGATACCGACGCCGGACTGGCTGTCGTGCACCGACTGCTCGCCCATGCCGACGTTTTCGTGCACGACCTCGTACCCGAACGCTCGGCCGCGCTCGGACTCGACGACGCCACGCTCGCGAGGCTCTACCCGCGCCTCATCGTGTCGTCGGTGCTTGGCTGGCCCATCAATCACGCCCGAGCCAACCACCCAGTTGACGATCTGCTCACCTTGGCGGCGCTCGGCATCTGCGACGAACAGATGCCCCTCAACCGCGAAGGCCCAATCTACATACGCGCCACGTTTGCCAGTTGGGCCGCGGCATACCTCGCCGCCATCGCCATCACGGCCCGGTTGCTCCACCGCCACCAGCACGGTCGGGGCGGTCCTGCCCACACGAGCCTCGTCCAAGGCGCGCTCGTACCGATGGGCATGCACTGGTCGCGGGCCGAACATCCGTCAGAGGGTCTCGCCGTCGGCATGCCGAAGGTAACTCGCGGCTCACAATGGACACTCTTCGAATGCAGTGACGGGCTGTGGGTCCACACCATGCCGCCCGGGCCCGACCGCACGCCTCTGATGCAAGAACTACTGGCGGCGATGGATCCGGCCTCCCGCGATGCGGCGAACGCGGCGGTGCCGTTGAGCATGAACGGCTACGAGAACCTGGGGGCCAATCGGCTGGCGATGCGCGAACTGTCGAGTGCGCAATGGCTGAAGGAACTGTGGGAGCACGATGTGCCCGCGCAGTTGGCGGGCGACTACGGCGATGTACTTCTCGACCAACAAGCCCGGGCGAACGACTACGTGATCGATCTCGACGACCCCGAAGTCGGCCGAATCACCGTGGCCGGCTTTCCCTTTTTGATCGACCCTCCGTTGCGGGTGCGACGACCGGCACCTGGTCTCGGCGACCACACAGCCGAGGTGCTCGCAGAGTGGTCAACCCCGGTTGACGCGGCTGTCACGCGGCCGCCGGCAGCGGCGATCAAGCCGACCGCGACACCGCTGGAGGGGCTACGCGTGCTCGACGCCGGCAATTTTCTCGCCGGTCCCTATGGCGCACAAGTGCTGGCCGACCTCGGCGCCACCGTGATCAAGCTCGAAGCCGCGACCGGTGATCCGATGCGCTTCGCCGACTGGCCCTTCGCCGGCTGTCAGAGGGGCAAGCGCGACATCGCCCTCAACCTCAAGGCCTCGGCCGCGGCGCCGGTGCGCGACGCGCTGATTCGCTGGGCCGACGTCGTGCATCACAATCTGCGCCTTCCCGCGGCCCGTAAACTCGGACTCGACGGCGAGAATGTACGCGCCTTGAACCCCAACGCCATTTTCTGTCACGTCAGCAGTTACGGACCGCTCGGTGAGCGCGCCGACTGGCCCGGATATGACCAGCTGTTCCAGGCCCAGTGTGGATGGGAAACATTGGGGGCCGGCGAGGGTAACTCGCCGATGTGGCATCGCTTCGGGTTCATGGATCATCTGTGTGCCTTGTCGTCGGCCCTGGCGACCCTTCTCGCGAGGTATCACCAACTCCGGACCGGCCAGGCCCAGGATGTCAGAGCGTCCCTGCTCGGCGCCGGGGTGCTCACCAACAGCGAAACCTACGTCCGCGACGATGGGACCCTCGCTCCCTACGCGCGATTGAATCACGACCAGACAGGGGTATCGGAAGGGCGCCGCATAGTAGGGACGAGCGACGGATGGATCGCCATCGCGGCCGATCAGCCCGCTCAGCTTAGTGCTCTCGCCGAAGCGCTTGATCTGACGGACCTCTCCCATTTGGAACCCGCCTTGAGGGGCCGCGGCAGAGACGACGTGATTGCTCGACTGACCGCGGCGGGCGTGCCGTGCGGTTACGTCCGATTGGAACAAAAGGAGGCGTTCTTCGACGACCTTGCCAATCAGGCTTCGGGGCTGGTTGCTCGGTACCACCATCGAACGTGGGGAGCCCTCGAGCAACCCGGCGCGCTCTGGTGTCTCGGCGACCTCGAGGTGCGGTTACCGCTCGCTCCGCCCGTCCTCGGCGAACACACTGTCGAGATCCTTCGCGAACTGGGGATCGGGGCCCAACAGATCGAAGAGCTTCTGAGTTCCGGTATCGCCGTGGCCTTCTGAGAGCTGCAAACAGTGCCTCTTGATGTCTCACCTCACCTCACCTCGACCCGGCCCACACCGCGATCGTCAACATGGAGTGCCAAGAGAACCTCTTGGGCGCCCACTCAATCCTTCCTGGCCTGGCTCGGGCGGCGGCAACCGTCGGACTGATCCCCAACTTGGCGAAACTGTTCACGGCGGCTCGTCGGGTCGGGGTGCGCATCTACTACTGCACCGACGAGCGCCGTCCGGACGGTTTCGGGTTCGCCCGCAACACGATGGTGGCGATGCGAATGGTCGGCGACACCGACGGTTCGGGTGGGCACGGGCCAGTCATGGCCGAGATCGCGCCGCAGCCCGAAGATGTGGTCTTTCGTCGCGAACAAGGTCTCACCGGCTACTACGCCACGGGGCTCGACGCGTACCTGCGCAACACGGGCGTCACAACCGTGATCATCACCGGTGTCTCACTCAATATCGCCGTCATCGGCACCGCTATCGAAGCCATGAACCGCGGGTACACCGTGATAGTGCCTGACGATTGCGTGGCCAGCGATCCTCCCGAATACGCAGAAACCGCCATGCGCTACACCATGCGCAATATCGCGTTCATCGTACCATCGCGCACGATTACCGAATGTTGGGCGGTCGTGTCAGCCCTCGGCAATGGCACTCAGGGCGGAAGTGTCGGGTATGCCTAACTTGCACGTGAGGCCCCCGTCTATAGGCAAAAGCACGCCGTTGATGTACTCGGCTTCGTCGGACGCGAGGAAGACCACACCGTTGGCTATGTCGCGGGGGTGGCCGAGGCGTGGTGACGGGATGGCCTTGCGCACCGCGGTGATGAAGGCCTCGTTCTGCACCCTCTTCGTCATGATCTCGCCGCCCGTAGGTGTGAAGCCGACGATGATGGCATTTGACCTGATGCCATCGAGGCCGTAGTCGACCGCCATTTGACGGGTCAGCGCGTTGACCGCTCCTTTTGAGGCTTGATACGCGGGACGGCCGTCGATGGCCCGAATGCTCGAAGCCGCCGAGATGTTGATGATCGTCCCACCGCCGGCCGCCTTCAAATGGGGGATGGCGTATTTCGACGTCCACAGCATGCCGAATACACCGGTGCGCAATACGTATCAATCAGCACGTCGAGCGGTTCGTGGAACGGAATGTCGCCGAAATCGTCGAGTCCCGTTTGAGTGGTCGCCACCGACATCAGCTCGTTGCGGTTCAGCGATCCCCCCATTTGTTGCTCCTTCACGTCGTCTCGGACCAGGGCCCCTGTTGGCGAGTGAACCTAGTTGACCGGCGCGCCGCAACCCTCACCGGTCACGGCACTAGCGTCGTTGCGATGTTGCATTTGCGACCGGAAGACGAGTTCTTGCTGCTGGCCCACTCGGCGCGCACGCCCATGCAGATCGGGGCCTTGCTTCGATACGGCGCCCCTGAAGCCCCCACTACGCCGGGTTCCTTCGTCGAGCGGGCCCATGCCCATCTCTCGCAACGCTTGCTCGCCACCGCACTGGCGCAACGATTGGTGCCCTCCCCCGGGCATTACGATACCGACGCCTGGTTCGGTCTCGCGGCACTCGACATCGACCGACTGGTGCGGGTCGCGCCGCAATCGCACCCGATGACCACCGACGAATTGCACGAGCTGGTCGCCTCGGAAGCGAAGCGAGAACTCGATCTCAACGGAGGCCCTTTTCGCGTCCTGCTCGTGGAGTCCTTGGCCGACGGGGGATCGGCGATGCTTCTCCAAGTTCATCACACACTCTGCGACGGCGTCGGGTTTCAGTCGATCGTTACCGCCCTCTCCGATCCAACCCCCGTATCGACTGATCGCCCACCATTGTTCAAGGTCGACGAGGCCGTGCCCGACGATGCGAGCTGGATCGCGCAGTCCGACAGGCGATTCGCCCGAGAGGTCGAGGCGGCGAGGCCGGCACTCGAAGGGCGGGCCGCGGCCAAGGCCGCTCTGGCCGAGTTCAACGACGACCCCGACCACGCCGCCCTGCGAGCGCCCCGCATCGACGCGCTCGCCGGACCCACTTCGCTCGATCGTTCTTACGACACGCTGACCCTTTCGTTGAGCGAAGTTCGCGATATCGGAAGAGCGCTGGGCGGCACTGTCAACGACGTGTTCCTCACGGTCGCCGGCGGTGCGTTGCGGAGCTATCTCTTGGGCCGTGGCATCGACCCACCCGACGAGCCCATGATTGCACTCGGCTCGCGCAGTTACCGCCAGCCCGAACACGGCGATCTCGGTAACTACATCATCGGCATACGCCCCGCCCTCGGCACCCATCTGGGCGACCCGCGGGAGCGATTGGCGGTGGTTAAGGCATCGGCGGCGATCGAACGGCGGCGAAGCGAACTCCAGGAGCCACTCATGCGAGTGCCTGACGGGCCATTCAAGTCAAGGGATCGCCGTGAGCGATCGGCCAATCGGGGCGAGCGCGGCGATCAACGACTAGGCGCCAACGTCGTGCTTTCGAATGTTCCCGGACCGGCCGACACGCAGTGGCTGGCCGGGTTCCGCCAGATCTCCAACCATCCCGCGCCCATCCTCGGTACCGCCATGCTGTTGAACATCACCCTGCGCCGTTACGGCGACTCGCTCGACCTCGGGGTCATGACCGATGCAGCGAAAGTCCCTTCCGCCCACGACGTGAGTAACCACGTGCGCCTTGCGTTCGCCGCGTTGCGGGCGGCATCGTCGCAATAGTCGGTCCCGTTCAGCCTCCAACACAAACACGCCGAAACGTTCGCACCGGACATGGCCCCCTCACTCGGCCCGGTAAGGCACAAATCGGCCGGCGCCCACCCCGGTGTGACGGCCATTTTCGAGCGCGATCTGTCCGTTGACGGTGACGAGCGAGATCCCTTTCGGCTCTTGCTTGGGGTCGTCGAAAGTGGCGACGTCATGCACCTGGTCAGGATCAAAGAGCACGAGATCGGCGTACCCCCCAACCGCAATCCGACCCCGCCCGTTGAGTCCGAACCGGTCACAAGCAAGGCTGGTCATGCGCCGTATGGCCTCCGACAGGTCAAGCACGTTACGTTCGCGAACGTACCGGGCCAATATCCGTGGGAACGTCCCGAAGAGTCGTGGGTGGGGTACGCCTTTCAAGTCGGGAATGCCGTCGGAGCCGACCATCATTTGGGGGTGCCGCAAGTTCGTTTCGATGTCGGCTTCGTCAATGATGAACTGGATGCATATCGTCTGCTCACCGCCCGGAGCCGTCAGCACGTGACGCACGGCGTCAGCGAGATCGAGCCCTGCTGCGGCGGCTATGTCGACGAGCATTTTGCCCTCGTATGCACGAAAAGCCGGGCACGAGGCAATGCGGATGTTCGAAGCCAGATCGAGGTCGACGCGGTCCAGGTCGAAATACTGGATCATCGGGCCGCTCCCGGCCACATAGGGATACACGTCGAGGGTGACCTCCTGGCCTGCCGCGATCGCGGCGTCGACCTTGGCCAGTGACTCGCCTACCTTGCCCCAGTTGACCCGTCCCGCCGCCTTGTGGTGACTGATCTGGAGCGCGATGCCTGCCGCCCCGGCGATGGTGAGCGCTTCGTCGACCGACTCGAGCAGCCGGTCGCCTTCGTTGCGCATGTGGGTGGCGTAAATGCCGCCGAACGGCGTGACCTCGCGGGCCAACTCGATGATCTCGGCGGTCTGCGAATAGCGACCGGGCGTGTAGATGAGCCCGGTCGACAGGCCGCACGCGCCCTGCTCCATGGCCACCCGCACCTGGGCTCGCATCGTCGTCAACTCGGCGTCGGTTGGTGCGCCCTTCTGCTCGCCCCGCACCACCGCCCGCACGGTGTTGTGCCCGACGAGCGTCACCCAGTTGCACGCTACGGGGTTATCGGCCACGTGGGCCACGAAGCCGTCAAGATCGCCCCAGTCGCCTCGGCCGCCGAGCATCAGCGCCGCTCCCGTCGGAAAGGCCGAGAATCCGCAGTTGCCGATCACCAGTGAGGTACACCCTTGCGCGAGCTTGAACTCGAGGCCGGGATGGACCAGCAGAGCGGTGTCATCATGAGTGTGCACGTCCACGAAGCCGGGACTCAGCGCCTGGCCACCGGCGTCGATCTCAAGGGCCGACGACGGGACTGCACCGATGGCCCCGACGCCGACTATGCGATCGCCTTCGACGGCGATGTCGCCGGTGAAGGACGGCGCGCCAGTTCCGTCGAAGATCACGGCGTTGCGTATGGCGAGATTGATGCCCATCGCGGCATGGTAGATGGATGCGAGAGCGCTTTGACATTGTCGTGGTGGGTGCCGGTTCGGCCGGATCGGTCGTTGCCGCGCGAGCCAGCGAGAACCCTGCCCTGTCGGTGCTGCTGATCGAGGCCGGGCCCGACTACGCGCTCGGCTCCGCCGTGCCGGAGGATCTCCGCAACGGTCACCACAACAGCGTCGTCGATCACGATTGGGGCCTCGACTATCAGCCCAACAGCAGCGGCCGGCCGCAGACCTTGCCGCGCGGTCGAGTCACCGGCGGGTCGAGCGCAGTAAATACCGCCATCGCGTTGCGACCGGTGCCCGAAGATCACGACGGATGGGGGTATCCCGAGTGGTCGTGGGCGGCCATGGAGACCGTCTACCGACGCCTGGAGCGCGATCTCGACTTCGGCGATCAGCCCCATCATGGTGATGCCGGCCCCATCCTGATTCGGCGCTACCCCCGCCCCGAGCTGACCGCCACCCACGCAGCGTTTCTCGACGCGGCGGCCCACCTCGGGTGGCCGACGTGCCCGGATGCGAATCATCCGAGTGATTGGGGCGCGGGGCCGCAGCCTATGAACAAGTTGGGACAACTACGGGTGTCGACGGCCATGGGGTACCTCGCCCCGGCTCGGTCGCGTTCGAACCTGGTCATACGGGGCGACACCTCGGTGCGACGCATCATGTTCGATGGGCGCCGGGCCCGAGGCGTCGAGGTGTTGAGCGCCACCGGTGAAGTCGAAACCATTGAAGCCGGAGTTGTCGTCGTGAGTTGCGGCGCGATCCTGTCCCCCGGCGTCCTGTTGCGTTCCGGGATCGGCCGTCGCGCCGAGCTGGATCGCCTCGGCCTGGACGCGGTCGCAACCATGGAGGGGGTTGGGGCCCACCTTAGCGACCATCCAGCGTTTGCCGTGTTGTGCGAGCCGACCGACGAGGCGCTGGTCGACTTCGACGGACCGATCATCCAGACCATCTTGCGCCACACGACCGAGGGTAGCGATCAACGGATGGACGCCCAAGTGGAGTTGCTGTCGTTCTTCATGCGGACCAATCAGGATCCACTGATGTTCGCGCTGGCTGCGGTGCTCGAGCAGTGTTACTCCGAGGGTGAACTCATCCACACGTCAGCCGATGTTGACGCTCGCCCGCAGATCACGTCGCGATTCTGCGCGGACGAGCGCGACGCTCGCCGGCTGGTCCGGATCATCGACGACGCCTTCGCGTTCACCTCGGCCCCGCCGCTGCGAGACCTGATCCGCACCGTTCGTCATCCTGATCCGCAGCGCTGGTCGCAGATGACGATCAGCGAACGGGTCGAGCGCGTGCGCCGTAGCGCCGCGTCGGGGTATCACCCGTGTGGGACTCTCCGGATGGGTGAAGTCGTCGACAGCCGAGGACGCTGTCTGGCCGTCGACGGATTGGTCGTGGCCGATGCTTCGATATTTCCGACGGTCCCGCGGGCCAACACCAACCTCTGCTCGATTGCCGTGGGGGAGCGGATCGGCGAGTGGCTCCGCACCGAGCCCGGCCGCTACGGATTGACCTCGTGAGCAACGTTCGGAGGGGGGACGGGGATGCCGGACGCGCCCTCTGAACCAACACTCCCATCGTGGCGCTCGACGTAGTAGCCGACGTTCAACGCCAACCGATCGTCATCGGGACGAGCGGCCAACGCCGCCCGTGCCGCGGCTTCGCCGCGCTCGTTGTCGCCCACATAGTACGCCGTGACCGAGAGAAGGTCTTGCGCCTTCCATTCGTAGATCTCGTGATCGACCACGTGGATTTCGGCGCCTGGATAGGGCAGCTCGACGGCGCGCCGGGCGAAGACGTACCCGAGGTGATGTTCGTTCTGAAGGCGGTAATAGTCGCCGATCGCGAATAGCGGCTCGGCGCGGTGGGGGGCCACCTTGAAAGCCTCCAAATATGCCTCCATCTGGTCGGGCCACGGGTTGCCCATGCTTCGAAGCGCCCACGCGGCGCGCATCCAGGATTGATAGACCTCCTCCCACCATCCCCCCATGGCGATGCGCACGTAGTGCGCTTCCAGCGCTTCTTCGTGGCGACCGAGACACGTGAGCGTCTGGGCCAGGTAGAAGGCCGAGCGCGTATCGTCGGGCACTTCATCAAGGCGAGCCCGTAGTAGCCCCTCCTCGCGCTCCCATCGAGCCTTTGACTTGGCATCCATCAAATCCGTACGAATTTGATCGACCTGAACGTCGGGCACGCGCTCACGAACTTGTTGAGTAGGATGGACCAATTGCTCGTGCGCGACGCCTTCGAAGTGCCAGCCCATTCCCGTTCGTATAACCTTGCACATGTCGAAAACGACGCCAAAATTCGTGCGCATGAAGAAGGCGCTGTAGTCGAAGTCGAACCGGCGCATTTCCAGATGAGAGCGAAGGGCGTCGCCTCCGACCAGCTTGTCGTCGGCGTCGAGCATTAGCAGAAACTCGGTCTCGGTACCGGCCAGATCGACCGACCGATTTCGTGAATGCGACATCGATACGAATGGTTCTTCGACCAGTCGCCCCGGCAGGTCGGCCATAAACCCCTGAGCGAGGCGTTGCGTGCCATCCGTCGATCCAGTGTCATAGACCAGCCAACGGTCAACGAATGGCTTGGCCGTGGCCAACGTCGCTTCGATGCAGTCGGCCTCGTCCTTGACCATCATGACGACGGTCAGCAATGGTTTGACCACGGCCCTACTCCGAAGTTTGTTCCCAAACCATGGCGTTGTCAGGGTCCCAGACGACGCGGTTGCGCGGGCCAGGCATCGTCGGGTCGCCCGCCTCGTACCCGGCGTCGCCCTGCCACAACAGGATACGCACGCCCTCGTGACTCGTTACTCGCGTGTGAAACCGCGGCGGCTCGGCCAAGGCCCGTCCCGCGGCGAGCGCCTCGTCAACGGTTGTGTACGCGGTGAGTTGGGAGAGGCTGGTGAAGGTCGGTGGCGCCAATTCGATCTCGGAGGCCTCGCGCATGATCAGCGCGTCGCCGGGGCGAAGCCACGCGTGGTCATGGATCTCTCCCCCGTCGACGATGACCTCAGCCGCGTCGAGCGGTGATCCGACCAGGAAGAACCAGGTCGAGAAACGCTTCTGGACATAGCCAGGAGTCGCCGGCGGCATCCAATGTGACCACGTGATGAGTTCGCTCTCGTCGATCGTCATCGTCGCCTCCTCCATCGCCTCGCGCACCGCAGCCCGTCGGGCGCCGGCCAGCTCGTCGCCTTCGGGCATGTCTTCGGGGTCGACCTTGCCGCCCGGAAACACCCACATGCCACCAAATGCGACCTTGCTCGAACGTTTGAGCATCAGCACTTCCAGACCGTTCGGACCATCGCGCAAAGGCAGCACGGTGGCGGCGGCGACGACTACGGCTTCGGCGGTCACCTCGGCTGTCGTGGAAGCGGCGGTCACTGGCCCGGCGGTGGTCACTGGGCGGTCCAATTGCTGAAGGCATCGATCATGGCCGGCACATCATCGCCCAAGGGATACAAGATCGGACAAGTGGCGCCATTGCGCACGTAGGCCGAAACCTGTTCGCGGCACTCGTCGACAGTTCCTGACGCCGTGATCATTTGCACAATGCTGTCGGGCACCAGCTTGCTGGCCGCCGCGATCTGATCGTGGGTGGCCGGCCAAGTAAGCACTTGGGCTATGTCGTTGAGCACCTCGTCGGGCACCCCGCTGGCCTTCATGATGTGGGGCTGCTGGCCCAGATACTGAGTGACGAGAAGGCGGGCGTTGTCGAGGGCCCGCCGTCGATCGGCCTCGTCATCGGTGGGCGACAATGAACACACCACGAGCTGGGGACGATCGAGATCAGTGGCGCTGCGCCCGGCCTTGACGGCGCCCCGTTCAAGGGCGTCCATGGCCTGCGCGTTGTACGTCGGACTCACGAGATAGTTGAGCACTGCGCCGTCGGCGATCTGCCCGGTGAGCTCCATCATCTGCATGCCGGTCGCGCCGATGTAGATCGGCACCTCCTTGGCCCGGCGTTCCTGGTGGACGTAGTCGAGTTCGACCCCATCGAGCTGCACGTAGATGCCGTTGTAGGTGACCGGACCGTCACAAGCCAACAATTCCCGGACCGCCTCAACGATCTCGCGCATGACCGTCAACGGCCGTTCCCGGCGGATGCCCACCTTGGCGGCCAATGGATCCCACCAGGCGCCGATTCCGAGCACGATCCGGCCTGGGGCGAGATCGTCGAGAGTCGAGAAGCTGGCCGCAAGGCGGGCGGGGTTGCGCGTCCAGCAGTCGACGACGCCCGAGCCGATCTTGATGCGTTCGGTCGTGGCCGCAAACGCGCTCATGGGAATGAGGCAGTCGCGCACCAGCCGGCTGTCGGCCTGCCACACGGCTTCGAACCCTTTCGCCTCGGCGTACTGCGTGAGCGCCATGCCCTCTCGGATCGTGTGGGCGTCCTGGAGGTAAATCGCGGCGGGGGTCGACATAGGTTGCCAGTTTGTCAGGGACCCGCGCCGGCTCCGCTCATCGCGCCGCGGGTGACGGCCGGGGGAACTGGGGCGTGCTCCTCCGCAAGTGACGGCCGGGGGAATGGTTTCAGTCAAGTGACCCGTCGTAGGGTTACGACTTCGTTGTGCAACGAGTGGAACACGAAGTCCGATGAGTTGCACATATAGGGCCCGGCGGCGCTGGTCATCCAGGAGAGGTTGTAGCCGTCCAGATGAAGGGCCGGCAACGGTAACACCACAGACTCGCCGGACGAGGTGCGAACTGTCACATTCCCAGCTGTCGTGGTAGTGAGATATAAGGCATTTCCACCCCACGCCATGCTCCACGTTCCAACGGACGTCGCCGTGAGCTTAGCGGAAGCGTCGGGCGGGACAAAGCCGGTATTTGACAAATCAGCGGTGACATTCCACGTCACGGTCGGCGCAGGTGACTGCGCGAAGGTGATGGTCGCGCCTTCGAAGAAGGGCCACGATATGTTTCCGAATTCGCCCAGGGGCGTTCCTCGTCGAACGCTCACCATTCTCCATGCGCCGATGACACAACCATCGAACCGGCGAGCCGGGTGACTGCGAGGCCCTTTGGCCTGACTCGGCCGGCCAAAGGGAATAATTAGGGTCGCGAGGGCAAGAGTGGCGCTGATCCCAAAGGCGCGCATGAGTCTCATTTTCAAGATCTAGGCGCAGCTGCGGCTCTGATCGCAGCCGAGGAGAGCACGACATTGCCTTGCAATGTGGCGCGAGTTTTGCCCGGAAGTCCACGAGGGACCCGAAAGGGCGCGTCTACTCTTACTACCCACAGTTGCCTATCAGCGGCGAACTGGGACGATTCGTCCAAGCCGGCTGCACGCTCGGCCTGTCGCAGCTGTTCGGCCGCGAGCTTTGAGGCGGAGACCGTGGCAGACTTGATTGCGCTTTGATCAGGGCTGAGGGCCCTTGCCTCGGCGATCGCTTCGGCGGACGACATAGGCACGGCAGGAAGCGGTCTGCCCGCTAACAGATCTTGATCGCTGATGATGTGTGGAGCTGCTGGGGCGCTTCCCGGTTTTGGCGGGATCGCCATGCCCGCAGGGAGCTCGTCGCATCGCTTGCTCGTGTTCGGACAAGCCGTCAGCGCGTCTTGATTCAGGATGCGGGCATCGGCAATACCCATTCCTGGTGGCGGTTGCTTCGCGAGCGACCACGGTGCCGTGACGAACACCTGACCGAGGAGAATCACGACGGTCGTCGCTATGCCAGGAGAAAGAGACCTTCGCATTATTGAGTTTCCTTTCATGGCTTGTTCCAATCCCAGCTGCCGCCCGAAAATGAGTAGCCGTTGAGGCACAGACCAGATGTGCGTGTCGTTCAAGGGGGTGAGCCGCAATTCGGTTCGGCGTGTCCTCGAAGTGGCGCCACAAGTATCCCGGATAGAGCTAAACTAAATACCGCCAGACCGCTCAAGGCAGTCCGCTTTGGTGGCAAGTAGCCTGCTTGCATTTGGGGACGCCAATGATACGTCTGTCGCTCGGATTTGTCAAGGAAAGTTGCGGTCTTGTCGGGGCCCGGCGCCTCCGCCGACGCGCTACTCGGCCACCGGCGGGTGCAGCATCGCGTAAACGATCGAGTCGCTGAGGGCCTGCCAACTGGCCTCGATGACGTTCTCCGACACCCCGATGGTCGACCACTCCCGTTCGCCATTCGACGAGTCGATCAACACGCGGGTGACCGCCGCGGTCGCCGCTTTCGAATCGAGGACTCGCACTTTGTAGTCGGTGAGATGCACGGCCGCGAGCGCCGGATAACGATCACCGACGGCGGCCCGAAACGCTCCGTTCAGCGCATCTACCGGGCCGTTGCCTTCGGCCGTGCTCACGATGCGGTCGTCGCCCACCCACACCTTGATCGTGGCTTCGGTGGACGTGGACCTGTCGGCGCGCTCCTCGGTGATGACTCGGTAGGTCTCCAGACGAAAGAACGATTGCGTCCAGCCGGTCGCCTCCCGCAGCAGCAACTCGAGCGAGCCGTCGGCCACCTCGTAGTGGTACCCCTCGTACTCGCGGCGCTTTAGGAGGTCGAGGATGGCCCCCATGGAGGCGCCGGTGAGGTCGAGGCCGAGCTCAGCCGCTTTCAGCTCGATGGTCGATCGACCGGCCATTTCGCTGACCACGAATCGGGTCCCGTTGCCGACCAGTTCGGGTGTTATGTGCTCGTAGGCGTCACGGGCCCGGGCGATGGCGCTGGTGTGGAGACCGGCCTTGTGGGCGAACGCGCTGGTCCCGACGTAGGGGCGTTGGGACGGGAGCGCAAGGTTGACGATCTCGGCCAAGTGATGGCTGACGGCGGTGATGCGGTCGAGGCGACCCTCGGGCAGGGTCTCGATGCCCATCTTCACGCTGAGGTTCGGCACCACGGCTGACAAGTCGGCGTTTCCCGTCCTCTCCCCATAGCCGTTCAGGCAGCCCTGGACTTGCGTCGCCCCCCAGCGAACGGCGGCGAGGGTATTGGCCACGGCGCACCCCGAGTCGTTGTGAAAGTGGGCGCCCAGCGTAGCGCTGGTGTGGGCCCGCACGGCCTGCACGATTTCTTCGACCTCGGATGGGAGGAAGCCGCCGTTGGTGTCGCACAGCACTAGTGCCTCCGCTCCGGCCGCTTCGGCCGCGTCGAGGATACGCAGCGCGTAGTCGGGGTTCTTGCGGTAGCCATCGAAGAAGTGCTCGGCGTCGAGAAAGACCCGGCGGCCCTCGCTGCGCAGGAACCGGACGGAGTCGCGCACCATGTTCACCCCTTCTTCCAAGTCGACCTGAAGGGCATTGAGCACGTGATAGTCCCAAGACTTCGCAACCATGCAGACGGCCGGCGTCTGGGCCGCCAATAGCTCGGCGAGCACCTTGTCGTCCTCGGCCCGACCGTGGGCCTTGCGGGTCATGCCGAACGCCACCAAGGTTGCGGTGGACAGCTTCAGCTCGCCCGCCGCGGCCCGCTGGAAGAACTCCGAGTCCTTGTGGTTGGCGCCCGGCCAGCCGCCCTCGATGAACTTCACGCCCAGATGATCGAGTTGGCGCGCGACCCGAAGCTTATCTTCAACAGTCAGCGAGATGCCTTCCTGCTGGGAGCCGTCGCGAAGCGTCGTGTCGTAGATGTCGACCGACTTGGGCGGCAGGGCGGCCAGCACTTGGCCGACTTCTTCGTGATGCACAGTCATGGTCGTTCCTTAGTGTCGCGGGGTTTGCGGTGGGTCGCGGGGTGCGGTGGGTCGTGAAGGAAAAGAAAACGACCGCCCGAAGGCGGTCGTTGGGGCGCACACCGGTGGGCGGTGCGCGCTACGAAATAATGATGATGCTGGCGATAGCGGTCGCGGGCGTCTTCACGAACGCCAGTCTAGGCGCGTTGTCAAGGGCCCCCGCCCGGGTTTGCTCAGGAGCAGTGCTCGACCCAATCCTTGTACTTGTCGACCTGGCCCCGCACGGCTTTGGCGTACTCCGCGGCGATGGCCAAGGTGATCGGACCGGGGCAGGGCACGGGACGGTCGTCCACCGAGTTGACCGATCCGACTTCGGCGGCGGTGCCGCACACGAAGATCTCTTCGGCGATGTACAGGTCGGAGCGGGCGAGTTCGCTGAGCCGCACATCGAAACCGAGGTCGCGGGCGATGGTCATGACGGAATCTTGGGTGATGCCTTCGAGGGCGCCCGACGAAAGCGGCGGTGTGACGATCACGCCGTTGCGCACCACGAACAGGTTCTCCCCTGAGCACTCGGCTATGAGGCCCTGCGCGTTCAACATGATCGCTTCGTCGTAGCCGGCGTTGAGGGCTTCGACCTTGGCGAGCGACGAGTTTACATAACTACCGGTCATCTTGGCCGCCGGCGGCATCGTGTTGTGACCGTGCCTGACCCAGGAGCTGATCTTCATACGGACGCCCTTCTCGAGGGCGTCCTCGCCGAGATAGGCTCCCCATGGCCAGCAGGCGATCGACACGTCAGTTTTGCACGGCAGGGTGTTGAGCCCCATTTCGCCATACCCCAGATAAGCGATCGGACGGACGTAACAGCCGGGCAGCTCAGTGGTCATGACGGTCGCCTTGGCCGCGGCGATGAGTTCATCGACGGTGTACGGCATCGGCATACCGAGGATCTTGGCCGAGTTGTGCAGCCGCTTCATGTGGTCGGTAAGGCGGAAGATGGCCGGACCCCCGCTCGTCTCGTAGGCCCGCATGCCTTCGAATACGCCCATCCCATAGTGAAGCGAGTGGGTGAGCACGTGGACCTTGGCGTCGGCCCAGTCGACCAACGTGCCATTCATCCAGATCTTCGGGGTAGGGGTAACGGGCATGGCCCTATGGTCGTCGCTGGAGGAGGTCCAGGTCAAGGCCCAAGCCTGGTGGTGGAGGTCCCCGGCGGCTCGCGAGCCGATGCGGTAGCGTCCCGACCATGAGACCAGGGCGGACTGTTCGGCGCATCCGGGCACTCCCGGCCAACGAACTGGTTGGCGGTGTTCTGCTGATCTCGTGGTGGATCATGGTCGTTTCGATAGTTGTCGGAATGGTCGCAAGTTGGATAGCAATACCTGCGTCGCAGGCTCATTGGGAGCGCGTGAAGTATCAACTCGTACAATTCGCGAGCCCCCTATCGTCGCGTGGCTGGTCGTCGCGGCTGCGCTCCTTGCGTTGACCGTACCGACGCGACTCCGAATGCTGGTGTTGCTCGGCGGTTTGACGGTATTGCTCGTGGGCGTTCCCCTTTCGATCAATCTACGGACCCATGGTCCTTGGTACTTTTTGGTTGCGGATCTGGTTCGAGATCTCGCCACCGCCATAGTTGCCCTGGCTGTTGTAGCGGTTTCACAAGGACAGATTCGACGCGGGTTTCGTTGGGACGACTCGAAGGTCGTGTCCCCTCAAGATGTCTGAACCGCTCGACTTCGAGGAAACCCAGGGCGAAGAACGGATCTAGTCAGCGGAGGAGTGGGCCAGGTTGGATCGAGCCCCCTATCAACGCCTCGCCGATGGTCTCAAACGGCAATGGGCGTTGACGGTCGAGCGTAAACGCTTTGGATCGCCAATCGAACTTGTAGGGATCGTATCCTTAGTAGCCGCATTTCTATATTGTGCCGCTGACCTACTAAGACTTTGGGGAACGGGTTTCATTTCGATGGCTCTGAACGCGGGTTTATTCATCCATCCTGTCCTCCTTGGTCTCGCAGTCTGGCTGTTGATGGGACAACGACGGCGAAAAGCCGTGGCACCGGTACTCGCGGTGTTCACTGCGCTTTCGCCGCAATCTTTGCGGGGTGGATCTTGGTGTCCATTGGATGGCTGGTCGTCGACAAGACGATCGGGAAGAACCACGTCGATATCTCAGGCGTCGAACTCCCGTCACTCGTGAGCATCTTCGCGTCGAGGCTCATTGTCTTTGCCGGCTTCGCCATTTGGCTTTGGCCCGCCCGCGCGGCTCTACACCCGGGCCGCGATCCAGTCGCCGATGGCGGTGGTGGGACCGGTGGGGGCGCCGTTGGCCGGATCGAGGGTGGCGTCAACGGCGGCTTGTACTCTTGCGGCCGCGGCAGATTCGCCGATCCAGTCCAGCAATAGCGCGCCCGAGATAATAGCGGCGCGAGGATCGGCCTTGCCGGTGCCGACGATGTCGGGGGCCGAGCCGTGGACCGGTTCAAACAATGACGGACCGGTGCGGGCGGGGTTGAGATTGCCCGAAGACGCCAGACCCACACCGCCCGAAACCGCGCCACCGAGATCGGTCAGAATGTCGCCGAAGAGGTTGTCGGTGACGATGATGTCGTAACGGGTAGGCGAATCGACGAAGTAAATGCATGCGGCATCTATGTGGTTGTAGGCGGTGGCTACATCGGGATAATCGCCGTGCACCTCGTTGAACGTACGCTGCCACAGATCACCGGAGAAGGTGAGCACGTTGGTCTTGTGCACCAAGGTGAGGTGTTGGCGCAGCCGGCCGCGGGCCAGATCGAACGCATACCGGATGCATCGCTCCACGCCCATACGGGTATTCACCGAGCCTTGGGTGGCGACCTCGTGAGGCGTCCCTTTGCGCAAGAAGCCGCCTTCACCGGCGTATGTGCCTTCGGTATTCTCGCGAATGACGATCATGTCGATATTCTTCGCCGGCCACACGAACGGCCGCTGGTTGATATAGAGGTCGAGTTCGAATCGCAACTTCAGGAGCAGCCCTCGCTCGAGGATGCCCGGCGCCACTTCCGGCGTGCCGATCGCCCCCAGCATGATGGCGTCGTAGCCCCGCAGTTCTTCCAACACCGAGTCGGACAACACCTCGCCGGTCTTCAGGTAGCGGCGGCCCCCGAGGTCATACTCGGTCGTATCCAGGGAGGCGCCGGCGGCGCGCATGACCTGAAGGGCGACGCTGGTGACTTCGGGGCCGATCCCGTCCCCGCCCAATACAGCGATCTTGTGTGCAGACATAGCCGACGAGTCTCGCGCGCCGGCTGCGCGCAGCGCGATCCTCGGCGGGAACGGCCTCGTCAGTGAGGGTCATGGACGCACGGTAGCGTGAGCGTTCTATGGCTGTCACCCAGATCTCCCGTGAGGCCTACGATCGACTGAAGGCCGAATTCGACGACCTCTCGACCCGCGGCAAGATCGACATCGCTCGTCGAATCGAGTCGGCGCGCGAACTCGGCGACCTGTCCGAAAACGGCGACTATCACGCAGCGAAGGAGGAACAAGGCCGAATGGACGGCCGAATGCGCCAAATACTGGCCGTTATCGAAGACGCTCAGATCGTCGATGCGGTCGACACGAGCGTTGTCGGGACCGGTTCGGTGGTCGGGATTCTCTATGAAGGCGACACCGATGTGGAGTTCTTCCTGCTCGGGTCGATCGAGGAGCGCCGCCCCGGCATCGAGGTGACGTCACCCAAGTCTCCGCTCGGCCTGGCACTCACCGGCCACAAGGTCGGCGACGCGGTCGAATACCAAGCGCCGGGCGGCAAGCTGAAGATCGAAATTGTCGAGATTTCCGCGTAGGACGACTTGATGCAGGGCAACCTGCGCGCCCACGGACTCATCGGCGACCGCTCGACTGCCGCGCTGGTCGCGGCTGACGCCACCATCGACTGGTTCTGCCCGAAAAGATTCGACGAACCGGCGGCGCTCTTCTCCCTTGTTGACGCCACCGCGGGCGGCTACGTACGGGTTGGGCCGCCGCAGGGAGCCGCGATCGGTCAGTCCTACTGCGAGTCGGGGGCGCCGGTCTTACGGACCCACTTGGGGGCCCCCGAAAGCCTCGTCGAGGTAGCCGACATCATGGCCGGCGGCCGTATTCTTCGGCTTGTCACGGCGTTGCGCGGGCCCATCGATATCCAGCTTGACGTCGTGCCTGGCGACCGGTTCGGGCCTCCCCGTAAGGTCCAGCGCTGGAGCGAGGGCGTCTCGTTCGGTTCGTTGATCGTGCGCGGACGCACCGAGCCGGTCACGCTCGAGAGTGGCGAGGCGCTGGTAGTGAGCATCGATCCACTCGACGAGCGCGGCGTCGTACGCGCCGGTCCGGCCATGGCCCTTCCGACCCCTAATCAACTCCGACGGATCATCGAAGATCTCGACCGGAGCTGGAAGAGCGACCTCGACGAAGTGCATTACGACGGCCCGTTCGCGCCGGCTGTCCGGTCCGCCGTACGCAGCCTGCGACTGTGCACCCACGCGGGCACCGGCGCGCTCGTCTGTGCGGTGACCACGTCGCTGCCGGCCCAACTCGGCAACGAACGCAACGTCGACTTACGCTACCCGTGGCTTCGTGACAACGCCGGGGCGGTCTGGTTGTGGGAGCGATTGGCCCGTCCGGACTGGGCCGACGAGACCCGAGCCTGGCTGACGGAACGTATGGCTGAAGAACTTCCGCTGCCCCCGTGCACCCGGGTCGACGGGGAGCGACTCGGGTCGGAGGCGGAGTTGACGCTAGCCGGGTGGCGAAACTCGGCGCCGGTGAGGACCGGAAATTTGGCGGCCGACGGCCTCGATCTCACCGGGATGGCGATGGGCAGCATGGTGCTGGACGCGCGACGGTCGTGGCCGGTGCTCGAGAGGGTGGGCGATTGGCTGTCAGAACACGGCGCTCGCCCCGATCACGGGCGCTGGGACAGCCGGGCGCGCCCGGCGTCGTGGGTGGCCAGCCGACTGGCGGTCCAGGCCGCGCTGGGCGCGCTCATCACGACGTCGCGGTCTCGTCATCCGCTCGACGCCGACTTGCGGGGATGGACCGATGGCGCCGCCGCCAACGAGCAATGGCTGGCCACCGAGGCCCGCTTCGGAGTCGCCCCGAAAGCGGGGTGGCGACGCACGCCCACCGATGACTCGTCGGATGCCGCGGCCCTTCCCTGGGCGGCCACCCTTCCTGCGCTGAAGGTGGACCAACCGCGTGACGACATCGCGCGGTTGCGGGCCACCATCGATCAGACGCTTGCACAACTGGGCGAGGGCCCTTTCTTGAATCGCCATCTGCCCCATGTCGACGATGGGTTTCCACCTGGCCAAGGGCCCGACCTCACGGCTTCGTTCTGGATGGTGTCGGCGTTGGCGGCCGCCGACCGGTGGGAAGACGCCCACGACCGCATGGAGGCCTTGGTGAGCTGGATCGGTCCGCTCGGTACGTTGTCAACCCATGCTGACGTTCCTAGCGGAGATCTGCGAGGCAACCTCGGGTCCAGTTCCGCGGCCATCGCGCTGATCGGCGCCGCCCTCGACCTGCGCGCCGGCCCGCACTAAGGCACGTTGGTCGGGGCACGCGCCGATCGCGCCGCCCGGGGGGTGATCGCGCCGGCCGGGGGGTGATTACGTCGTGGCGCACTCCTTGCCATTGTGAACAAGAATTCCGGGGAATGATTTTGCCCCCTGGTCGTCGTGTCGAACTCCCCAGTCGGGGCACAACGTTCGTGCGTGATTTCGCGGGTCCGGCGGGAGCGGCGACCGTTGTGCTTTTACACGGGTGGATGGCCACCGCCGACCTGAACTGGTTCACGTCCTACGCGGCCCTCGGCCAATATTTTCGGGTACTGGCCTTGGATCACCGCGGGCATGGCCAGGGCATTCGCAGCCGACGATTCCGGCTTGAAGACTGCGCCGATGATGTGGCCGCATTGCTCGACGTGGTCGGAGTCGAACGCGCCGTCATTGTCGGGTACTCGATGGGCGGGCCGATCGCACAGTTGACCTGGCGACAGCACCCGGCCCGAGTTCAGGGTCTCGCACTGTGCGCCACCAGTCGGACCTTCGCGGGGCGGGCCAATGAAAGCGCCTATTTCCAAGGGATGGTCGGGAGCGCCGCCGCGCTCCTCTCGCTGGCTCCGATGCCTTTGCGGCGGCGTCTCCTCGGCGAGTTCATCGACCGTCGTCCTCAAACCGGGGCCGTCCCCGAATGGATGACCGACCAGCTTCGCAAGTCCGATCCCGCGCTTCTGGCCCAAGCGGGCCGGTCACTCGGGGGGTTTGATTCCCGATCGTGGATCGGCGAGGTCGACGTGCCCACGGCGGTCCTGGTGACGATGCACGACAACCTCGTTCCGCCGGCCCGTCAACGCAGCCTCGCCGAGTCGATTACCGGAGCGGTCACGTTCGAAATCGACGGTGACCACCGCGTTTGCGTGGCTCATCCCGAGAAGTTCGTCCCGACACTGGTGTACGCCTGTCAGGGCCTGGCCCGCCGCGGTAGGACGGATTCGAGTGCGGGTTTCTGACAGAACACCTACGCTCCGAGAGGCCAAAGCAGACGGAATTCCTTTTCGGCTTCGACGAGGATTGGTGCCATGACCAGCGCGGCCGGGTCACCAAACGCGGCGTCCCACCACGCCGCGTCCTGGACTCCCCAGGTGTGAGACCGCCGGCCCCCACACGAAAGGTCCCATCGGTCGTCTCCGATCTGGAGCGTCCCGTTGACCGTACAGCCGAGCGCGTAAGGCTCGGTCGGTTCGATGATCGGCCGGGCACACTCCCACTCGAGGTCGAAGGCGAGACCGACCCGCTCGCCGCGTTCGCCGTACCAGGCGTCGAGCGGGTCGTCGAGGGCGACGGCGAAGGCCTCCATCGCTACGGTCCAATGCTCGAACCGCGTCTCGCAGATGGCGTGGGCCCACAACGCCTGGCCGCGCAACTCGATGGCCTCGAGCGTCGACGGCGGGTCGAGTTCGAGGTCTCGGCACAGCACGTAAGGATGATCGTTGCGCACAACGGCCGCCCAGAACCACGCCTTGCGCTGCTGCGGCAACACCGCGATTCGGACCCCACCGGTCGGCGGTCCCCTCCACTCGAAGGTCCACGCCTCGGCCCACCATCGTTCGGGGCCTATGGGTGGACGGAGTTCACGCACGAAGCCCGGCCAATACCGTGCTCACAATCGCTTCGACGACCCTGGGCGAGACGGGTTGGCGGGTTATGAACCGGCGGTAGAAGAGGGGCCCGCTGAGCATGGCCACGGCCAAGTCGGGCTCGACGTCAAACGGAAGTTCGCCGGTGCGTACGGCCGCGGCAATCCGGTCGCGCATGGGCTTGCGGCGACGTTCCACGAAGGAAACGACCAGGGGCCGGAGTTCGTCGTCGCGTTCGCCGGCCTCGATGAGCGACGGCATCGCGCCAGCCCAGGCCGCATTCCGAAGGCCCTCCGCCAACCCGAGGAGTGCCGTTCGCAGATCAGCATCGACGTCGCCGGTATCGGGCACCATTTGCGAAGTCGATAGCGACTCGAACACGTCGACGAGCAGCGCCGCTCGGTCGGGCCAGTGTCGATAGATCGTGGTCTTGGCGACCCCCGAACGGACGCTCACGTCTTCGATGGTGAGGCCGCGATAGCCATTCTCGAGAACGGCCGCTTGGGCCGCCTCGATGATGGCCGCTCGCGATCGCTCGACGCGCGGATCGAGGCGGGTCTCGGCCCCCTCAGTGTCGGGCAGGGCCATGTTGCGGGGTCTCGGCATTGACCGGCGGGAAGGCGCGGGCGACATACAGCATTGCCACGATTCCGATTACAGCAATGATGCGCAATCCAAGATGCATTCCATCCAAAAATGAATGCCGGGCCGTCTGCAGTAAGTGGGCCGAAAACGGCTGAGCGAAGGACCCGTGCTGAATAACGGCCACAGTCTGTCCGAGACCTTGTTTGGCTACATCAGCCGCCGCTTTGGGCAAGGTGACGAGGGAACCATGCATGCCGGATCGAAACCGGGAATTGATAACGGTTCCTAATACCGCAATACCGATGGCACCGCCGACCTCTCGGGTGGTGTCGTTCATCGCCGAGCCGACCCCGGCTTTGTCGAGCGGGAGGGCCATCACGATGCCTGATGACAACGACGGAATGGCCAGAGCCATGCCGCTACCGGAGGTCACCAAGATGGGAATGATGGCCCAGTACGGCGTCTTCGGCCCGACCAGTGAGAGCAAGATCAAGCCAATGGGTACCAACGCCATGCCGAATACCACGAGTCGTTTCGTCCCGAACCTCCGAGACAATTCGACGGCCCGGGGCGAGATCACTATCAGGGTCAAAGCAAACGGCAGGCCCCGCACGGCCGCTCCGAGCGCAGAGTAGCCCTTGATGTATTGAAGATATTGGGTCAGGACGAAGAACTGGCTGAAGGCGGCCATGAAGGTGAATGTCACCGCGAAAGCTCCGGTCGCAAACCGGGGAATCTTGAAGAACTTCGGGTCGAGCATGGGATGGGCTGACCGACGTTCCCAAAGTACGAAGCTGGTGAGCGCAACCAGGGCAACGACGAAAGCCGTGATCGCAGTCGGAGAGGTCCACCCTTTGTCGGGTCCTTCGATGATGCCGTAGAGCAGCGATCCGAAACCCAGGATCGAGAGTGAGGCTCCGATCGGGTCGAGCGGAACCGCCTTGGACTCCTTCGACTTCGGGGCCAGGAGCGTCACGCCCACGAGCGCGATCAAGGCGATCGGGACGCTCACGAAGAAGACCGATCCCCACCAAAAGTGCCCGAGTACGGCTCCGCCTATGACCGGTCCGAGCGCTCCTCCGGCGCCGGCGAAACCGGTCCAGACGGCGATCGCTTTGGCCCGTTCCATGGGCGGAAAGATATTGGCGAGCAACGACAACGTCGATGGCATGACCAACGCCGCGCCCACTCCCATCAGACACCGCAGGGCGATCAGGTGCGCCGGTCCGTTCGAGAAGGCGGCGAGGATGGAAGCGCCCGAGAACAGCCCCAATCCGAGTTGCAGCGCGCCCTTCCGGCCGAACCGATCACCCAGGGCTCCGAAGGGCAAGAGCAGCCCGGCGAAGACGACTGCGTATGCGTCGACGATCCAGAGCAATTGTGTCGAGCTCGGTCGCAGCTCGCGGCTGATGGCCGGCAGGGCCACGTTGACGGCACTCACGGCCGACACAATGAGCACGAGGCTGAGGCACAGGACGCCCAGAATGGTCCAGCGTCGGGCGTAGGTCTGGGGATCGATCCCGTAGTGCATCGGATCGATGGCTGGGGTCGGTGTTTGGATGTGAGTCATCAGCCCTCCTCGGTTCGCGTCTTTCGCTACGCTACGGTAGCGTAGCGAAGAGGCGGCCGCTACTAGTCAAATCATCGCTTCGATCAGGAGCGGCCCGCTTTCGCGCAGGCCCCGCTCCAAGGCCTTGGCGAAGGTCGCCGAATCTTCGGCCACGATCCCCGCGACGCCGAAGCCTTCGGCGATCTTGGCCCATCCGATGTCGGGTCGGCCAAGGTCGGTGAGGCCGGTCAGTCCCGCCCCCATACCCGACCGCTTCAGTTCGATGTCGAGGATGTTGTAACGGCGGTTGGCCAAGAGCACCACCACCACGTCGAGGCTCTCGCGGGCCATGGTCCACAGCGACTGCACCGTATAGGCGGCCGAGCCGTCAGCCTGAAGGTCAATGACTTTGCGATCGGGACAGGCGACGGCGGCACCGACCGTGAGGGGCAGCCCGCCGCCGATGGCGCCACCGGTCGTCCCGGCCAACGACGTGTGGGGCGCCGCCTTCCACTCCTCGTGTTCGATCTGACCGCTGCTCGAGATGGCTTCCGACACCACGACCGCCCCTTCCGGCAACCGCGACCACAGCATCGATCCGATGCCCGCCAGCGTCAACGGACCGTCGGCCACGACTGGTCGGTCGAAGCCCTGACCTCGGTCGGTCGCGCCGATCGCCTCCATCGTGACGCCTAGCTCATGGGCGAGCGCGCCGAGCCCGGCCAGCACATCCTCCCCGGGCTGGGCGAGGACGACCACGGGCACGCCATCCGGCGCCACCCGGCTGCGGCCGCCGGGATAGCCGAAGAACTGCACGGGATCGATCGCACCGGCGAGCACAACCAGTCCGGCGTCAGCCAACAAAGGTTGGGCCTGCTCGGGAAAGTAGGGGATGGCGGCGATGGCGGGCACGTGCCCACCCCGATCGGCGCGGCCGTTCGGAGCGCCGGTCAACACCGTCATGCCGGCCTTCGAGCCGAGGCGGGCGGCCACCCGTTTGGACGCCGCGCCCAGGCCCGATCCGCCGAGCACCATGAAGACTTTCCGGCCCTCGAGCTGCGCCTTGCGGATGGCGCTGGTCGCCGTCGCCACCTGATCCCCGGCGGGCGTGGGTTGCTGACGGGCAGGGGTCGCGGTCGCGGTCGTGGCCATTGTGCTCTCGTCCCAGCAGTGGTCCTGGGCGATGATGAGGGTGGCCGCGCCACCTCCGCTGGTTGCTCCGTAGGCCGCGTCGATGGCGTCGAGCATGTCCTGGCTCAGCGACGCGGCGCCCGCCGTGCGCCGAACCCATCCCGACATGGGCCGGGCCAACGTTTCAATGTCGCTCGCCAACGGTGCGTCCGCGGCCAGGTGCCAAGTGGCGTGATCGCCGATGAGGTTGATCATGGGGGTGCGGGCCCGGCGGGCGTTGTGCACGTTGGCCAAACCGTTGGCGAACCCCGGTCCGAGATGCGTGACCGTTAGCGCAGGGCGACCGGTCATGCGGGCATAGCCGTCGGCTGCGCCGGTGCAGACGCCCTCGAACAAGGCCAGCACCGGGCGAATCGACGGCACCCGATCGAGCGCCTCGACCAGGTGCAGCTCGGTCGTGCCGGGGTTGGCGAAGCAGGCGTCGACGCCGCAATTGGCCGCCGTCCGCAGGAGGGCTTCGGCGCCGTTCATCGGCGTACGAGTCGGGTTGGAGGGGTTGGATTGGCGTTCACCGGGCGAGTCTCGCGCGGGTAGCCTCACCACCCGTGTACGAGCGCCTTACCCATCCGTTGGTGCGGGATGCCTCGACCGGCGACCTGCGCCAAGCGAGCTGGCCCGAAGCGCTTGACAAAGCGGCCTACGGGTTCCGGCGAGCGATCGCGACGCGCGGGTCGAACACCGTCGGCATGTTCAGCTGCTCGAAGTCGACCAACGAGATGAACTACATCGCGCAGAAGTTCATGCGCCAAGTCATCGGCACCAACAACATCGACTCGTGCAACCGTACCTGACACGCTCCTTCCGTCGTCGGTCTGGCGACAGTGTTCGGGGCCGGAGGCGGCACCAGTTCGTACGCTGAGGCCGAAGCGGCCGACGTCATCATCCTCTGGGGGTCCAACGCCCGTGAGGCTCACCCGATCTTCTTCCATCACGTCTTGAAAGCGGTTCACAAGGGGGCCAAGCTGTTCGTGGTTGACCCGCGGCGCACGTCGAGCGCAGCGTGGGCCGATCGGTGGCTGGGGCTTGACGTGGGCACCGACATTGCGCTGGCGCAAACGATTGCCCGCGAGATGATCCACGCCGGTCTGGTCAACGAAGAGTTCATCGCCATGGCCACTTCGGATTTCGACGCATTTCGCGACGCCGTCGAACCGTGGACGTTGGACCGAGGAGCGATCGAAACCGGTGTGGCGGCTGAAGACATCCGGGCGTTGGCCCATGCCTACGCCAAAGCCGACAAGGCTCAACTGTGCTGGACGCTGGGCATCACCGAGCACCACAACGGCGTCGACAATGTGCTCTCGCTCATCAACTTGGCGCTGTTGGCCGGTCACGTGGGTCGCTTCGGATCGGGGCTGTCACCGCTGAGGGGCCAGAACAACGTGCAAGGCGGCGGCGACATGGGAGCCATCCCGAATCGGCTGCCGGGGTTTCAAGATCTCGCTGACGATGGCGATCGCGCCAAGTTCGAGAAGCGTTACGGACGGGCCATCCAGCCCACCCCGGGCCTGCATCTGACGTCCATGTTCGAGGCGATGGGTCGCGGCGAGCTGACCGCGTTGTTCGTGGCTGGCGAGAACCCGGCCCAGAGCGAGGCCGACGTCACCCAAGCCCGCCTGCTCCTGGGCCGTCTCGATCATCTCGTCGTGCAGGACCTCTTCCTGACCAGGACGGCCGAACTGGCCCACGTGGTGTTACCCGCGGCCGCGGCTTGGTGTGAGGACGACGGTACAGTGACCAACTCCGAACGACGGGTACAGCGCGTTCGCAAAGCGCTCGACCCCCCCGGTCAAGCGCAAACCGACCGCTGGATCATCACCGAAATCGCCCGCCGATTGACCGGGGATCCATCGCAGTGGGCCCATCGGTCGAGTGAAGAGGTATGGGACGAACTGCGTGCGCTTTCGCCCATGCATGCCGGCATGCCGTACGCCCGCCTCGAGGCTTTGGGTGGTATCCAATGGCCGTGCTTCACCGAAGACACGCTCGAGCCGCCCTACCTTCACGGACGGCTGTGGTCGACCGAACCGTCGACTCGTGGTCCCCGCGCCCCCTTCAGCGTCGTCGTTCACGAATTGCCGGTCGATGAACTGACACCCGAGTTTCCTATTCGCCTTACGACCGGTCGGCGCCTCGACAGCTACAACACCGGCGTGCAGTCGGGCGCCCTCACGAGCCCCCTGCGATTGGGTGAAACGATCGATCTTTCGCCCGCCGACGCGCAGACTTTGGAGGTGGCCGACGGCGAATCGGTGCGGGTCGTGAGTCGACGGGGCGCCGTCGTGGCGCCGGTACGGATCGATACCGGTCTGCGGCCCGGGCTGGCTTTCATGACGTTCCACTTTCCCGATGAAGTCGACGTCAACCGGATCACCATTGATGCCGTCGATCCCAAATCGGGCACCGCCGAGTTCAAGGCCTCGGCCGTGCGGGTCGAGCGGGTCGAGCTGGGTGCCACGGCGCGGGCCGACAAGACCGCCGCGCTGCAGCCGGAGCAGACCTCCGCGGTGCGGATCGACAAGGCTGGGAAGGCGGCGTAGTGGCTGACCTGAAGTTCCGCAACCTCGAAGCCACACCCGAGGAACGCGCTGCGCTCGCCACCGTGATCGCCGCCGACTTTGGCCTTGTGCGACCGACGCATCGCCACCTGCTTCTACCTGCGCTGCATGCCCTCCAAGACCGGGTGGGGTGGATCAGCGAAGCCGGACTCGACGAGCTGTGCCGGCGCATTCACGTTGCGCCGGCCGAGGCTTACGGAGTAGCCACCTTTTACTCGTTGCTGGCCCTTAAGGAGCAGCCACCGGCGCGCACCCACGCCTGTATCGACCTCGCCTGCCAACTGGCGGGGGCGACGGTCGGCTCGGGCGAACATCGGAGTCCGTGCCTCGGTCTTTGCGACCAGGCTCCAGCCAAGCTGACGATCACTGCGGGGGCAGCGCCGACGTATGGGATCGATGCCGCCGCGGGCGGGGGCGTCATCGAAGCCGGACCGCTCCTGGCCCGCGTCGGCGTTGTCGATCCGTCCAGCCTTGACGACCACATCGCGCAGCGCGGGCATCTCGCGTTGCGCGCCGCGGTAGCGATGGGCGCCGCCGCCGTCATCAATCTGGTGAAAGCCTCGAACTTGTTGGGTCGTGGGGGCGCGGCGTTTCCGGCCGGCCGCAAGTGGGAGGCTGTCGCGAAACACGTCGGCGTGGCCCACGAATTGGTCGGCAACGCCGACGAGTCGGAGCCTGGCACCTTCAAGGATCGCGTGCTGCTCGAAGGCGACCCGTACGCGGTAATCGAGGCCATGACCATCGCCGGGTTTACGACCGGTACCGAACGGGGCTGGATCTACCTGCGCGGCGAGTATCTCGTCGCCCGCGACCGACTGGCCCACGCCATCGCCGAGTGCCGGGCTCGTGGTCTGCTCGGTGAGAACGTGATGGGAAAGGGGTTCCGCTTCGACATCGAGTTGTTCCGAGGCGCCGGCGCCTACATCTGCGGCGAAGAGACGGCCATCTTCAACTCTATCGAGGGCTTTCGGGGTGAGCCCCGCGCCAAGCCCCCATTTCCTGTGGATGTCGGCCTGTTCGGTCGACCCACGCTGGTCAACAACGTTGAAACGCTCGTCAATGTCACGTCGATCCTGAACGCCGCTTCTAGTGGGATCGAATGGACCGAAACGAAGCTGTTCTGCGTGTCGGGTCGTGTCGCCCGTCCCGGCGTGTACGAAGTGCCGTCCGGCATGACGTTGCGGTCATTGCTGAACCGGGCGGGCGCCATCGACACGATCCAAGCCGTGCTGCTGGGAGGCGCGGCCGGCGCCTTCGCGACTCCGGCCGAACTTGACGTGGCATTGAGTTTCGACGGCGTGCGATCGATCGACGCGACGCTCGGCTCAGGCGTCGTCATGGTGCTCGCACAGGGCGATGACATGGGCGCGTTCCTGCGGCGAGTCGCCGAGTTTTTCGCCGACGAATCGTGCGGACAATGCGTCCCTTGTCGGGTCGGCGCGGTTCGTCAGGTGGAATTGTTGCAACGCGCCGCCGATGGCCCTCTCGAAACCGAGCGTCATCAAGAGTTGACGAACGTCATGCAGGACGCTTCGATCTGTGGTCTGGGCCAGACCGCGGCCAATGCCATACAGTCGGCCATTCGTAAGGGCTTGTACGGAGGCCATAGATGACCATCGAAATGACGATCGATGGGGTCACGGTGCACGTCGAGGAAGGCTCAACAGTGCTCGACGCGTGCCGGGCAGCCGGTGTCGATACCCCCACGCTGTGTTTTGGCGAGACGCTGACGCCGGTGAACGCGTGCCGTGTCTGCGTGGTCGAACTCGCCGGGGCGCGCACGCTCGTGCCGGCGTGCAGTCGTCGAGCCGAAGCGGCCATGGTGATCGCCACCGACTCCGAGCGAGTGCGCTATAGCCGCAAGCTGGTACTCGAATTACTCGGGTCGGACGTCGATCTATCGACCACCCCCGGCGTCGATGGCTGGAACGCCCGGTATGGCGCCAAACCGGAGCGCTGGGGTACCCCCGAGCCTCAACCCGTCAAGCGCGACAACGATCTCTACGTACGCGATTACGCCAAGTGCATCCTTTGTTACAAGTGCGTCGATGCGTGTGGCGAGCAATGGCAGTCCACGTTCGCGATCTCAGTCGTGGGGCGCGGCGCCGATGCCCACATTTCGGCCGAGTGGGATGCCGACTTGCCCGATAGCGCGTGCGTCTATTGCGGCAATTGCGTGGCCGTGTGTCCGACCGGCG
>JANYDT010000235.1 GCA_025359845.1 Acidimicrobiia bacterium | reverse complement strand
GGTGGCGAACCGGGGCCGGAGACCGGGTATCCGACAAAGCTGGATGGAATCGAAGTGTTCCGAGAGCACCTCGTGCTGCACGAGCGCGTCGATGGGCTGGAGCGCCTTCGGATCGCCCCGATTGCCATTGATGGCACCATCGGCACCCTCCGAGCTTTAGAGATGCCCGAGCCCGTCCATTCGGTGTTTCCTTCCGGCAACGCCGAGTACGACACGCAGATTCTGCGGTTCGGCTACACATCGCCGGTAACTCCTCCCAGCGTCTATGACCTCGACCTTCGGACGGCCCAACGGGTACTGCGCAAACGCCAAGCCGTGCTCGGCGATTTCGATCCCGATCAGTACTGCTGCGAACGCCTATGGGCCACCGCGACCGATGGCGTGATGGTGCCAATATCGGTTGTGGCCCGACGCGACCGGCCGACCGACGGGACGGGGCCCGTGATGTTGTACGGATACGGGAGCTACGAGATCAGCATCGATCCGACGTTTTCGAGCATTCGGTTGTCGCTGCTGGACCGGGGTTTCGCCGTGGCCATCGCCCATGTTCGCGGCGGCGGAGAACTGGGTCGGCGGTGGTACCTCGATGGCAAGTACCTCCACAAAACGCACACCTTTGACGACTTCATTGCCTGCGGTCGCCATCTGGTGGAGTCAGGGTGGGGCGCATCCGATCGCCTCATAGCTCGGGGCGGATCAGCGGGCGGCCTCCTCATGGGTGCGGTGGCCAACCGGGCCCCGCACTTGTGGCGAGCCATCGTGGCCGAGGTGCCGTTCGTTGATGTGGTCACCACCATGCTCGACGAATCTCTGCCGCTCACCGCCATCGAATGGGAGGAGTGGGGCAATCCGGCGGAGCCCGCGTTCTTCGCGGCGATGCATGGATATTCCCCCTATGAAAACATCGCCGACAACGCAAGCGGCTATCCCGACTTTCTGATCACCGCCGGCCTCAACGACCCCCGGGTTGGCTACTGGGAACCGGCGAAATGGGCCGCGAGGCTTCGCGATCGCGGCGTCAAAAAGGTGTTGCTCAGGACCGAACTAGGAGCAGGCCATGGCGGCCCATCGGGTCGCTATGCGGTGTGGCGGGACGAGTCGTTCGTATTGGCATTCATCATTGCCGCGGCCGGTGGATCTGCTTGACGGTCCCGAATCGCCACATTCACGATGCTGAGGGCCTACGATCGTGGTCATGCGCTTTTTCCGTCTCGTAGGGGCCCCCGCAGTTGCGATGATTTTCTTTGCGGGCACCAGCCCAACGCTGGCCGCCACTCCCCGCAAAGGTCAGCTGTGCGCCGCGGCGGCGGTGGGCACTTCAAGCAAGGACGCTTCTGGTGCCTCGCTCACGTGCGCGACCGACGCGAAGGGCAAGAACCGCTGGGGCATCGCCGGCTCGGCCACGACCGTTAAGACGGTCACCACGAAGGCCAAATCAAAGAAGGCCAAGACCACGACCACGCAGCCGGCGACGACCAAACCTGGCAGCGCCACTACTAAATCGACCATCCCCAAATCGACCATCCCCAAATCGAGCACCGCCAAATCGAGCACGGCCACGACGAAAGCAAGCGGATCCTCAGGCTCCACGGCGACCGTGGTTATCGTCAAGGGTCGCTTCTGCAAGAAAGCCGACGACGGCGTCACCGGTAACGACAAGAACGGCGTGAAATTGGTGTGCAAGGCCGACGCCCAGGGCAAAAATCGCTGGCAGCTGGCGTAGTCGTCGGTGCCCGTCAGTCCGAAGGCCATCGCGGTAATCGTGGTGTTGTTCTTCATCGCCTTCCTCAAACGCATCGTTCATGACCGATGGCCGCGTCGAGGGCGGCGATGAAAGTCGAGTCGACACCGTTGCCTGGAGTGTTCGTGTTCGAACCCGTAGTTCGAGGCGACGATCGGGGCTTCTTCATCGAGACCTTTAGGGCCAGCACCTACGCCCAGTACGGCATTCCCGAAATGGTGCAGCACAATCAGTCGCGCTCGGCCAAGGGCGTCCTACGAGGAGTGCATTTTCAGCTCGTGCAACCTCAGGGCAAGCTCGTGAGGGTGGCGCGCGGCGAGGTCTTTGATGTGGCCGTTGATATTCGCGTCGGTTCACCGACCTTCGGCGCATGGTTCGGCCTGGTTCTTGATGATCGCGCCCACCGCCAGATGTACATCCCTCCGAATTTCGGTCACGCGTTCGCGGTGTTGTCAGAGGTCGCCGACTTTCACTACCTGTGCACCGACTACTACCACCCTGGCTCTGAATCCACGATCGCTCCGTTCGACCCCGAAATCGCCATACTATGGCCGGAGATCGACACGCCTTGGCAGCTTTCGGACAAAGACACCGAGGCCCCCGCCTTGTCCGCTATCGATCCGGCCCGGTTGCCGAAATATAAAGCCTGAAGCTCAGAGGGTTCCGTAACCTCCGCGAAAGTATGTGAGCGGACGCAGGTCCTTCGCGTCGAGGGCCAGCACCCGGCCAATGACCAGAACATGATCCCCGGCGTCATGGAGGCTCTCCATGGTGCAATCGATCCAGGCCAACACGTCATTCAGCATCGGGGCGCCGGATATGCCGGGCTTCCAACCGACACCTTCGTACTTGTCGCCCTTGCCGGCAAACTGCCGAGATAGCGTCTCCTGCTCCGAGGAGAGCACATTCACACAAAAGTGGCCGGCGGCCTTGATCTTTGGCCAGGTACTGGAACTATGGCCGGCACAAAACAGAACGAGAGGCGGATCAAGCGAAACGGAGGTGAAGGAGTTGGCCGCAAGGCCGACGGGCTCACCGTCGTGAACCGCGGTAATGACGGTGACTCCCGTGGCAAAGTGGCCGAGCACTTGGCGGTAGTGGGCGGCATCGACGTGAGGATGGTCGTGATCGGTCACGGGGCACGACCCTACTGCGCGCTGCCAGTGGCTGACACCACCACCAGTCACTACCTACGACCAGTCACTACCGACCTTTGAACATAGGGCCGATCGATACGCATTTGCCGATTTGGCCGAGCACGCTGCGGCCCGGCACGACGCGAATTCCTTCGGCCGCGGCGAACACCTCGACGCCGCGGCCCCGTCCGAGCAGCCTGGTCTCGGCCGCTAGACGGTCGAGATCGGCGTCTGTGCGAGACGGATCGTGATGGAACAGGGCGAGCGCTTTGGCCCCCGATTGCGCGGCCACCTCCAACGCGTAGCCGGTGGTGCAGTGACCCCAATGGCTCTTGGTCTCCCAGTCAACTGGCGTGTACTGCGCATCGTGAATCACCAGATCGACGCCGTCGCACAATTCCAACACGCTGTCGGCAATGGAATCGAGGCCTTGGGGGGCTTGGTGATCGGGTACGTAGGCCACCGATCGCCCGTCGGCCTCCACGCGGTACCCGACCGTAAGCCCCACATGCGGAACAGGTCGAACCATAACCTTCGCCGCGCCCAGTTGAAATGAGTCGTTCCAGACGTCGATGGTTTGATACTTGCCCCGGAGCTGGTTGAGTGCGACCGGAAAATATGGCGGCTTGATGAAACCTTCACACAGATCAGCAACGTCGTGGCCGCTCTGACCTGGTCCGTAGATGTCTAGTCGAGCGCCGACGCGGTCGGCCGCGCTAAGAAAGGGCAAGCCCTGCACGTGATCGAAGTGAAAGTGCGAAACCAGGGCGGTGGCCGCAAATGAACCGTTGAGGGGTTGAGTCTCACCCCATGTACGCAGCCCCGTCCCGAGATCAAGCACGATTGGGCGGCGACCTTCAATATCGATCACGACACAGGAAGTGTTGCCTCCGTATCGAGCGGTCGGCCCTACCGGGCAGGGCGTCGAACCGCGTACGCCAAAAAACGTGACCTGCAACGAGCGTCTCCCCCTGGTGACTATGAACACACTCAACCTACCGGGCGCCCGCCGCAAAAGGAAGAGGGTGTGACGAAGTTCTCAGTGACAACTTAATAACCCCCCTCCGATACCCCTGGTTGAACCCGCGACCGCGCGAAAAGCGATTGTCCGTCAGCTACCTTGCTACGGTGCTCAATATGAGCATGCTCGTCGATGGCGTTCACGCGGTTGTCAAGCGCGACTGCCCTACGTGCGTGCTAGTCGCCCCCGTTCTCGAGATGCTCGCCCGGGACGGGTTTGTGACCAGCGTCGCCAGCCAAGACGACCCGAACTTTCCTGACGGCATGGCCGTGCGCGACGACACGTCATTGGAGCTCAGTTACCACCTTGACATCGATACCGTTCCGACGTTGGTACGGATTTTGAATGGCTCCGAGGTAGATCGCACCGTCGGCTGGTCTCTGCCGCACTGGACGAAGTTCCTCGGCTTCGACCTCGCGGCCCGCATGGCCGCGCTCCCGGCATTGTCGAATCTCCCGACCTATCGTCCCGGGTGCGGCTCAAAAACCTACGACCCGGGTGTGCCCGAGAGGCTGGCTGTTACATTCGGCGGGTCGGTGTTGCGCAGTCGGCGAATCGAACTCGCCGTCGCCGAAGACGAGGCCGAGGTCATGTTCGCGCGAGGATGGACTGACGGGCTGCCGGTGGTGGCCCCGACGCCGGAACGGGTCATGCGAATGCTGGCCGGTACGACTCGCGCACCCGACGAAATAGTCGCCGTCGCACCGCCCGATCTGGTGGACTGCACCGTCGAAAAGGTCGCCATCAACGCCGTCATGGCTGGTTGCAAGCCGGAATATCTTCCGGTGGTGCTGGCTGCGGTCGAAGCCGCGTGCACTACCGAATTCAATGGTCACGGGCTGCTCGCCACCACTTACTTCAGCGGGCCGGTCGTGATCGTCAACGGTCCCTTGGCCAAGGCCATCGGCATGAACTCGGGCGTCAACGTGCTCGGTCAGGGCAATCGGGCCAACGCGACCATCGGAAGGGCATTGCAACTCGTCATCCGCAACGTCGGCGGCGGAGTTCCGGGCGGAGTCGACAGAGCCGCACTCGGCAATCCGGGCAAGTACACCTTTTGTTTCGCCGAAGATGACGATCACTCGCCGTGGGAGTCGCTCGCCACCGAGCGCGGCGTCGCCCCGGGCCGGAGCGCGGTAACCCTGTTCGCCGGCGAAGGGCCTCGCGGGGTCGTCGATCAACAAAGCCGCGATCCCGAATCGTTGGCTCGTACGTTTGCGACTTGCCTTCGCGGTGTCGGGCACCCCAAATTGGTCCTTGGGATGGACGCCATCGTGGTCGTCGGACCTGAGCACGCGCGCGTTTTCCGCGATGCTGGGTGGTCGAAGGCCCGCCTACGCGAAGCCGTCTTCGGCCAGCTGCAAATTCCATCGGAAGAACTGGTACGCGGCGCCGGCGGGATCGCCGAGGGTATCGTGGCCACCGTGGCCCGACCTGGCACCACGTTGCCGAAGTTCCGACCCAACGGACTGTGGTTCGTTCAGTGTGGCGGGGGCGCCGGAATGTTCTCGAGCATCATCGGAGGCTGGGTCAACGGCTCAACCGGAAGCGAAATGATCACAAAGGAGATCGGTACATGACCTTACTTCTCGACCCCACCAGCGAACTGCGAGCGGCGCCCCGACTGCGGGTGACCCGCCCGTCATCATTGCAGGGCATCACCGTCGCGTTGCTCGACATCTCAAAGCCTCGTGGCAATGTGTTTCTCGACCGTTTGGAGGAGCGGCTGCACGAACGTGGGCTCACCACGAAACGGTACGCCAAGCCCACGTTCACAAAGCCGGCTCCCATCGACCTGCGCCACCAGATCAGCCTCGAGTGCGGAGCCGTGATCGAAGCCCTGGCCGATTGAGGCAGCTGCACGTCGTGCAGTGTGCATGACATCGCCGACCTCGAATCCCGTGGCCTGCCTGGGGTGTTCGTCGCCTCGTCCGAATTCATCGAAGCTGCGGCCGCCCAATCGGCATCGTTGGGTTATGCGCCTGACGCCGTTTTCGTGGCCCACCCCATCCAGGACCGCACCGACGAAGAGATGCAAATTCTGGCCGACAAGGCGGTCGACGAGCTTCTCGCCAAATTAACTGAGAACAGCTGACACGCAGCGGTTGCCGGACAGGCGAGAATGGGGGGATAAAAGCGATCCGCTCCCTCATCCTTGCCGGTGGCCTGGCCGCCGCCACCCTCGCGGCGACGGCCGCACCCTCGCTCTCGTCGCCCGCCGGTCCCAAATGGCGAACGCGAACCGATGCGGGGGTCGGATCCGCCGGCACGCAGGCCGTGCTGACCGACTCGCTTCCCGGTGACAGCAAGACGCCATGGGTCTTGGCCGGATCGTGGCAACAGACGGCGACCGCTCGACCCAAACCGGTGATCTTTTCGTCGACCATCGATGAACGCACCAAACGGTGGGATTGGAATCGCCGCTTCCTACCCGTTCCCAAGACCGCCGACTCAGCATCGATTCTCGCTCTCCAACAGACCCGCGGGGGCACTGCGGTCGCCGTCGGCAACTCTCGGCGGGGCAACGATGTCGACGCCGCCATTTGGACGTCGCCCGACCGCAAGTCGTGGCATCTCTTCCACCCGTCTGACAAACGGGTCCCCGGTCTCCAGAATCTCACCGCCGTGACGGCCACGCAACACGGCTTCGTCGCCGTAGGCAGCGACGGAGATCGCCCGCTCGTCCTACGGGGCACTCGGGGCGGATTGCGGCGTCTGACGGTCCCGGGCAGCAAAGACTTCCGTGGGTTTCGTTCGGTCTCCAGCAACGGCGAAAAAGAAGTGATCATCGTCGGTGTGGTCGGCAAGATCGGCACTACGCAACCCATTGCCTACATCAGCGCCGACGAGGGGGCGACTTGGAAACGAAGCGAACCGTTTCCAACCCACTCGTCGACTGAGATCATCGGGGTCTCCAACCTTGGGCGGGTTTACGTGGGCGTCGGATCGGAGGTCACCCCTACCGGGCCGGCCCTGATGCTGTGGCGCTCCGATGACGCCATAGTCGATAACCAGCGCGTACTGCGCTGGCGCCGGGCCGCGCCAGCCGTTATCGACGAAGACACCGGCGATTCCAAGAGTCCCACGAACCTCACCCCGGTTTCGATGAGCGGTGCGTATTTGGCGCTGTACGACCAGCATGCCCGTAAGACCCTCTTCGCTTTTCTTGACAATAGCCTCAATGTCCACGCCCTTAAAGTCGACATCGCTCCGAACGCGTTCGATGTTGCTGCCGGACCCGTGGCCTTGAAGGCGCCCTATCTGGTGGCCACTTCGTACGGCGCCGGCCGACCGAACGTTTCGGTGTTCGATTTCAACGCGAATTCGTGGGTGGCCAATCCCGACCCCGAACGGAGCACGGCCAACGCGTTCCCGGCGCGAACTCCTGGCCGGTCGGCGACGATCATCGTCCAAGGTGGAAAAGGGACCGAGATCGTCGGAGTCGAGGGGCCATTGCGAGGTAAGGCACCGGGCTCAGAGACCTATCGCATGATTTCGTGGCGCGACGACGGCGGCGCGTTGACCAAACCGGCGACATTGAAGCTTCCCACCGGAACGTATTTGCAAGCCGCCGTTCGAGGCGCCGACGGTACCTATCTCTTTGGGTTTCAACCCGACAAACAGGGCACTTCAGATGGCGCTGTTTGGCGCTATGGTGATGACGGAATAGTCACTGACATGAAGCCGAAAGGGCTCAGCGGGACGGGCGACCAACGCTTATTCGGAGCGATGTACAGCAACGGCCAGTGGGTCGCCGTGGGTACCACCTCCGACGATCAAGGCGGAACCGATGCCGCCGTTTGGCAGTCCGACGACGGCGTAACCTGGCAAACGACCACCTCCGACGAGATGACAGGGGCGGGTGACCAGCGCGCGTTTGCGGTTTGTCCGGGCAGCTCGGGCGAGCCCATCATTGTCGGCTCGATCGCCAATGCCGAGGGCGTCGACGTTCCGGCGGCCTGGCATCCGGAGGCTACGAAATGGATCGCCAGCCTCCCGGCCGGAAACAAGTCCGGTCAACTGACCAGCTGCGCTAAGACTGATGAAGGGTTGGTTGCGGTGGGTCCATATTCGGCCGATTCGCTCGTTTGGCACACGAAAGACGCAAAGACATGGGCTTCGACCCCACTGCCCGTAGGCGCGGCGAACTCCGTGCAGCTTGCGGGCGTAGCCGCTAGTCGATCCGGCACGGTGGTGACGGGGGCCGTCAACGACGGAACCGACCACTACGACCTCGGAGTATGGGTCATACCAAAAGGAGGTAAACCAGCACGGGTGGCGGACAACGAGACTTTCAGAGGCGCCGGATCGCAAGTTCCGTCGTCAATGCTACTGCGCGGTAAGCACCTGATGATCGTTGGTAGCAGCGGCCCACTCGCCCGGGTTTGGCAAAGCAACGACGTCTTCCAGCGCTGAAGAGCGGTGGCTCGACCAGCCTCTATTTTTTCGCGGCTTGATAGTAAGGATTCGAGCCGCCGGCGTGGTCGGTCACGTCGACCACCCGCAAGATCTCCGGCACGGCTTCTTTGATCGCCACCTCGATCCCTTGGCTCATCGTCGTCTTGGCCATTCCGCAACCCTGGCATCCTCCGCCCATACGCAAGTAGGCGGTGTCGTCTTCGACCGCGACCAGTTCGGCGAAACCACCGTGGCTGGCGATCTGCGGGTTGATACTCTGTTCAAGGACTTGGAGGATGCGTGCCGCCACCGGGCCTTCGAGATTGGCCGAATCGAAATTCGCCATGACCGGTGACTTCGGCTCGTTGGGATTCACTATGACCATGCCCGACCCGTCGGTGGCAGAGTCGAGAGTGGCGCCACGCAGTTTGCTCACCGAAGCGGCCGGGATGATGACGCTGAACTGTCCGAAATCCTCGACCCAATCGCCCGGTTTGGCGTCGGCCAAAGCTTGGAAATACATGTCGTAGTTGAATTTGCCAACCCCTTCACCCGAAACCTCGAGCCACAACGCCAGGGCGTCGGCGCCCACCTCATCGGCGCGGGCCTCGAGTATCACGCCGCGGGCCGGGTCAGTGACGGTCAGAACCTGATCGGAGTTCATGGCGACCATGATAGATGCATGTCAGCACGAGTGGTCCTGCTCTTGCCCCGCTTCACCTACCGCAACGATTTCCTCGACGCCGCCGAGGCCCTGGGCATCGAGGTGATCGTGGGGGCCGACTTTCGCCAAGCGATGGCCGAGCAGATGGGTGACCGCGCGTTGCATCTCGACTTCGATGACCCGCAACAGGCGGCCGAGGCCATCGCGTCGCTCCACGCCCGTCGCAAGATCGACGCAGTCGTCGCGGCCGACGAACAAGGGGTGCTCGTGGCTGCCGTGGCCAGCGCCCGTCTGGGCTTGCGCCACAACTCAATCGCGGCGGCAAGCTTCACGAGAGACAAGCTCGCCTTGCGCGAGCGCCTCGCCACTGCGGGTGTCGCGCAACCCCTGTTCGCGACCTCCGATTCGGCCGCGACCCCGGCGGGGCTCGGGTTCGATCCGCCGTTCGTCGTGAAGCCACGGCGTTTGTCAGGTAGTCAGGGGGTGCTGCGGATCGACAATTTCGGTGACCTGGCAGGAGCGGTGACTCGGGTTCAACGAGTCGCTTGCCATGATGAGCCGATTCTGATCGAATCGTTCGTACCGGGCGTTGAGATCGCGGTGGAAGGACTGCTACGAGGGGGTCGCCTCGAAGTTCTGGCGACGTTCGACAAGCCCGATCCGCTCAACGGGCCCACATTCGAAGAGACCCTCTACGTGACGCCCTCGCGCTTACCCACCGACGTCCTTGAACACGCGCACGCGCTGGTCGCACAGGCGGCCCGGGCCCTGGACCTGGTTGAAGGCCCGGTGCACGCCGAGGTTCGCATCGACCAGGCCACCGGACGGCAGTGGGTCATCGAGGTGGCCGGTCGCTCGATCGGAGGATTGTGTTCACGCACTCTTCGTTTCGGACTCGACGTGCGGCTCGAGGAACTCATCTTGCGCCACGCTCTTGGCCTTCGGCTGCCTCCGTTGCGGCGCGAGCGAACTGCCGCCGGCGTACTCATGCTTGCGGTTCCGAAAGCCGGTATTCTGAGAGCGGTCCACGGCGTCGAGGAGGCCCGTGCGGTCGCCGGAATCAAAGGAATCGAGCTCACCGTCACGAACGGCACACGCCTTACCCCCCTTCCCGAAGGGGATCGTTACCTCGGCTTCGTCTTCGCGCGTGCTGCGACCCCCGAGATCGTCGAGGGCGCGCTTCGCTCTGCATGGGCTCTCCTACGGATTGAGATCGATTGATCGCGCCGCGCGCGGACCGAAAGCGCGGCGCTACCCTTCGGGGATGACCGCCGTCGTGCTCTCTCTCTACGACCTCGGTCGCGTGCCCATCGAGGCCCGCTCTTTGGCGGCGCAGCTCGACGCCCGCCTCGTCGATTTGAGCACCGAAGCCATTCCGGATTGGATCACCGATGTCAAGGCGATCGTCGTGATCGTGGGTATGCACACGGCGGCCCGCATGGCCGAGCGATTGTTGCCGCAATTACGAATTCTCGCGCCTCACGCCGAAATTGCGACGACGGGCCTGTACGCCCGGTTGGTCGAACTTCCGGTCGACGCCCAATTCGGACCTGAGGAGTCGGCCGCGCTGCGGGCTTGGGTTCGAGGCAACCTTAGTAGGGGCGAGGCTCCGACGGCGCCGGGCTCAGGTTTGCACATCACTCCGATTGATCTCATCGGGGCCGCCCGGTACCGGTCAGCCGACGGGCGCGAGTACCTCGCCGGAGCCATTGCAGCCACCCGCGGTTGCCTCCACCGTTGCCGTCACTGCCCGGTTCCCGTGGCCTATGACGGACGCATCCACCTCAACTCTGCAGATGCAGTGGCGGCGTCCATTGATGAACAAGTAAGCCTCGGCGCCCGCCACATGAGCTTCGCAGATCCCGACTTCTTGAATGCCGCCGGTCACGCGCAACGCATTGTGGCGGCCATGCACCAACGACATCCGAGTCTCACGTGGGACGCCACGATCAAGGTCGAGCACGTCTTGCGCCACCGAGACCGTTTCGCCGAATTCGCGGCCTCGGGGTGCACCTTCGTCATCAGTGCGTTCGAGTCGGTTGATGACGCAACTCTTCTCGAACTCGACAAAGGCCATAGCGCGGCCGACGAATCGACGGCCGTCGAAATACTGCGTCGCGCCGGCATCGATGTTCGGCCGTCATGGCTGCCCTTTACGCCGTGGACGACCATCGATCACATCGTCGACCTTTTCGCATTCGTCGCCGACCACGATTTGGTGGCGAGCATCGATCCCGTTCAATACGGAATTCGGTTGTTGGTGCCGAAGGGTTCGTTGGTCGCCGATCGATTGCACGAGCAAGGGCGCCTCGAAACCTATGACCCTTCCGCTCTCGCATTTCCGTGGACTGCGCACATTGCGATCCTCGATGAACTGGCCGTGGAGTTGGCCATAATGGCCGAGAAGGCGGCGATCGAAACCGAGCCGAACCACGTGACTTTCGACAACATGCGGGCTGCCGTTCACGACGTCGCAGGGTTGGCCATTGCCGCTCCCGTCTCGGTGCCACGGGTCCGTCCGCGGATGACCGAGACATGGTTTTGTTGCGCCGAACCAATGGCTTCACAGATTCGCGATGCATCTGCCGGTCGATCCGGACTGACTGAGCAGGACGGCCCGGCGCACCAGTGAGCAGGATCGCGGAGTGAATCAAGAACTGCCCTTCAGTACGCCCACCGTCCGACAACTTTCGCTCATTCGCTTGGCCACCGAACTCGCCCGACGTATGGGTGAGGTGGGGCGGGTCATGGTCGAGGGCGAGATCCATCGCCCGACGAGCGGCAAGACCGGGCGGATCTATTTCGTCTTGAAGGACCGAGCCGCCCAAATCAATGTGAGTGTGGCCGCCAATCGAGCCAAGATGGCCCGCATAGTCGAAGGCGAGCGGGTGGCGGTAACAGGAACCGTGCAATGGCAGATGGACCGTGGCGCCGTGAGCTTCGAGGCCATCGAGGTCGTTCCCGTCGGCGCGGGAGCGATCGCCGCCGCCATCGCCGCCGCCCGCGAACGAATGCGCGCCGACGGTCTGCTCGACCGGCCCCGCCGACCTCTACCGTTGCTTCCGACTTCCATCGGTGTCGTTTGCGGCCACGAAGCCGCGGTCCGCAAAGACATCGAGTCGGTGGTGGCCTCCCGTTTCCGCGGCCTTCCCGTTCTGTTCGCGGAGGTCACCGTCTCGGGACCAGGAGCCTCCGAAGCAATCGCCGAGGCCGTGCGCTGGCTTGAGCGTAAGCCGGAGATCGACATCATCCTTCTGGCGCGCGGTGGCGGCGACGCCACTCAGCTTCTGCCCTTCAGTGACGAAACGTTGTGTCGGGTCGTGGCCGCGTGCTCCAAACCGGTCGTGGTGGCCATTGGTCACGAAGAGGACCGGCCCCTCTGCGACGAGGTGGCCGACCATCGCGCCGGCACGCCATCCATCGCCGCCGCGATGGTCGTCCCCGACCGCGTCGCGCTCGTGGCGCGATTGGACGCGGCGGCCAACAGGGCGGCCGAAGGGCTCGCTCGGCGCGGCGACCGCAGCGCCGCCCGCCTCAGCGCGATCGCGTGGCGCACGGCTCTCGACCGGGGCCTCGAACGTTGGGCGGCGCGGCTCGACCGAATCGATTGGCAGCGTTCTGTCGACCACGGTGTCGCCAATGCGCGCTCTCGGCTCGATCGCGTTCCATGGCGTAACGCACTTCCGCAACGCATCGCCGTGGCCGAGGTCCGGCTGAGTGGTTTACAGCGGTCTGTCGAATCGCTTTCGCCGATGCGTGTCCTCCAGCGAGGTTACGCCATCGCCCGCACCCGCGACGGGATCGTCATACGACGCGCCAGCGACCTCATCGCGGGTACGGTTGTTGCCGTGACGGTGGCCGAAGGAACGTTTGCGGCCGAAGTAAGTTCATGAAGCCGCTCAACGAGATGGCATTCGAGGAGCTGGTGACCGAACTCGAAGACACCGCTCGGGCCATGGAAAGCGCCGACCTCGGCATCGAGCGCGCCGCGGAGTTGTACGAACGGGCCGGCTCGCTTCACGCCACGGCCCTGGAACGACTCACCCTAGTGACGGCCAGGCTCGAGCAGTTGCGCAACGCGACTCCTGACCGCCATGCCTGAACCAGCCGGCTCCCTGGAAACAGGGAACAGACTCTGAGGGTGCGACGCCTTCTCGAGCTCGGCCGTCGCACTGCATCTCGGCGAATACGGGTGGCAACGGCGTACGTGACCGCGGCCATCCTTACGGTGACCTGCTCCAGCGCTGTAGAGGCTCAAGTGACAGTTGCGACGATCGCCATTCCGACAGTCGCAACGACATCCGCGACGACACTCTCCAGCCCCGTCAACCCATCCACGGTGGCGGTCCCTACGACCAACGGCGCGGTTCCTGAGAAGACCCCAGTGGAGACGAGCACGTCCGTGACGACCCCAACGGCCGTTTCAGCCCCTCCCATCGTCACCCCGGCCTCGACCACGATCACCGACAGCACGGTCCTGCTCCCAGCCACCGTCCCCGCGACTGCGCCAACCACGGCGACCGCGCCATCTATTACGACTTCGTCACGACTGGCGTCGACGACGGCTTCCTCACGACTGCCGTCGACGACGCGCCGCGCCACCCCGACCGCCGCAACCCCCACGGCCGCCCCTGCGGCGGCGACCCTCACGCAGCTGCGAGTGGCTCTCGATGCCGCCCTGGGCACGGGTGCGGGTACCCGGTCCGCACTGGTCAACATGGAAGGCTTGGGCCCCGTATACGAGCGCAACGCCGACACCGCCCTGCCGCCCGCGTCGGTCATCAAGATCACCACCGGAGGGGCGGCGTTGCTGCGCCTCGGACCGGACCACCGATTTGTCACCTCGGTATGGGCGTCCACCGCGCCGGTCGTCGGAACGGTCCGCGGCGACCTCATCGTTCGGGGCGCCGGCGATCCGAGCCTCACCCAAGCGGATGTGGGGGCGTTGGCGGTCGACGTGGCAGCCTCGGTGAAGTCGGTCTCAGGTGACCTCGTCCTCGATGACCGTGGGTTCGACGCGGCAACGAAGAATCCCGGCTGGAAAGACAAGTTCACGCCTTTCGAGGTCGGGTTGCTTTCGTCGTTCATGATCGCCGGCAATCATCGAGCCGACTCTGCCACCCTCGCCGACCCCGATCTGGCCAACCTCGCGCTCATTCGCAATGCGCTCACGAAAGCCGGTGTCGAGATCACGGGCGGCACTCGCCGTGGCGTCGCCACCGACTCGGCTGTGACAATTGCCTCCCACTCCTCACGTGGTCTAGGTGACCTCGTGGCCAAGATGCTCAAGGACTCTGAGAACACCTACGCCGAGCAGATTCTGCGGGCTGTAGGGGGCGGATCGACGACGCGTGGGGTGCAAAGGATCGGCGCAACTTTCGGCGAGGCGGACCTCCGAGCGCCAATCCAGGCCGACGGGTCCGGGCTGTCGGCCAACGATCGCGCGACGGCCCGCCAACTCGTGGCCTGGTTGCGTCTCATCGACCGATCACCGGTCAGCGGTGCCATGCGTGCGAGCCTTTCGGTGGCGTGCGGCGATGGAACGCTGCGAAGCCGTTTGTGCGCGACGCCGGCCGACAAACGGGTCTGGGCCAAGACTGGAACTCTCGACTACGTTCATACGATCGCGGGCTACGGAATGACCGCCTCCGGACGCACCTTTACGTTCGCAATCTTGCTCAACAACGTGCCGAACGGACGGGTGTTGATCGACCAAGCCATAGCGTCAGTGGCCGGCTTTATCGGTTGAGGGCGTGGTACTCCCGGTTGGGGATTTGCCCCGTGGCCATGGCCAGTCGGTTGGTGAAGTTGTACATCGCGGCGATCTCTGCGACATCCCACACCTCTTCCTGCGTGAGGCCCAAGGCCATCAAACGATCGATGTCATCCCGCGATGTCGAAACCGGTGACTTCGTTATGGTCTCGACGTACTCGCAGATCGCCGTTCGGCGCTCATCGAGCCCGGCGCGGCGCCAATCGAGAGTGATGCGATCAGCGAGAACAGGATCAGCGAGCGCTTCCCGCAACGCTTGACCGTGGGCCACCAAACAGTAGAGACACCCGTTCGCCATCGAGACGACAACCGCGATCATTTCTCGGTCGGCGGCCGAAAGATTGGCGGTAGGAACGTGGAGTTGTTTGAAATGAGAGAACCACGCGCGCATCCGATCCGGTCGGTAGGCGAACGCGCGGAACACATTGGGAACAAAACCGAGGTTCTGACGGGCCTTTCCGAAGAGCTTCCCGAGATCGTCAGGAAGGTCTTCATCATCGGGGATCGGGTACCAACTGATGTCGGGATCATCATGCATACCCGAGACCGTATCGGAAACGATCGCCGCATTGGCCGCGTACGGCAAACCCTGCACAATCGGCTCTGTTGCACCGTGAACAGCCGCAGCGCGTAAATATTCTCGAAATTTCTGAAACGACGCGAAGCCCCACGATGGCTCACATACGCCATCGTGAGGTTTCACCAACTTTGGAGCAACCCTCACAACCCCGAAAACACAGGGTAATGCTTGATTTTCGCTTCTACATGCTCTTTCATGTGGCGACCCAATCGTCAAGCGCCAGGAGGTCGCGGGTGAACAAGACAGAGCTGATCGAAGCAACTGCAAGTGCCGCAGGAACGTCGAAGGCTGATACCGAAAGAGTAATCAACTCGGTCATCAGTGAGATCGAAGCAATCGTCCGAAAGGGCGAGAAAGTGACCATCCCCGGATTCGGCACTTTCAGCCTTACCGAGCGAAAGGCCCGCATCGGCCGCAACCCGCAAACGGGCGAATCCATAAAAATCGCGGCCAGCAAGGCCCCGAAGTTCACTGCCGGTTCCTCCTTCAAGGCGACGGTGAATTCCAAGGGCAAGGCCGCGAAGGCCGCTCCCGCAAAGGCCACAGCCAAGCCGGTCGCCAAGTCGGTTGCGGCCAAGCCGGGCAAGGCCCCTGCCAAGAAGGTTAAGTAGCGATGGCCACGAAGAAGGCCGACGCCCCGAGGAAGGCCGGAGGGCTGAAAAAGGCCGTCGCCGCAAAGAAGGTCGCGGCCCCGCGGAAGGCCGCGGCATCGAAAAAGGTTGCCGTGCCGAGGAAGGCCGCGGCATCGAAGAAGGCCACAGCCACTAACAGTGCCGCGGCGCCCAAAAAAGCCCTCTCGGCCAAAAAGGCCGTAGCCAAAAAGGCGGTAGCCAAGAAAGCCGTCACCGCCAAAAAAGCGGCGGCCCCGAGAAAGGCCGTCGCCAAAAAAGCCACAGCCCCGAAGCGAGCCGTCGCCAAGCGAGCTGCGGCCCCTAAGACAGCGGCCGCACCCAAAAAGACGGTAGCCAAAAAAGCGGCAGCCCCCAGAAAAGCCGCCAAGAAGGCGAAGTAGTTTCTGACAGCAAGGGCCGGACCGCGCCAGGCGCGGTCCGGCCCTTGCTCGCTTTCAGGTTCTACAAGTCGAGCACGATCTTGAATGCCTCGCCTCGAGTCAAGCCCGCGAGTTCGCCGGCCACCGACGCTTGGTCGTCGAGGCGCTGGCGAAAGCGATCGAATTCGGCGTCGGCCATCGCTGCGTCCGGCTCGATCCTCATCGTCGAGCGGAACTGGCTGCGATGTTCGAGGAGTGCCGCGAATTTGGCTGGCATTGTGTCGGTGACCTCCTCGACGTGGTCGGGTTCCTCCGCCTCCCACAGCAACAACACGTTGGGGCGATGGGGCGCGATTCGCTGTTCCGGAAAGAACTTCGGGTCACGGGCGGCCACTATCGCGTCGGTGGTCAAGAACCCGGCGTTGCGATGATCGGGATGGATTCGATAGCGCCGCCATGGATCGTGGCCCAGCACGACGTCGGGGCGAAACTGGCGTATCCAATAGGCCACTTCCCAACGTTGACGAAGGCCCGACTCCAGCTCGCCGTCGGGCCAACCCAGAAAAACGACCCGCTCATTCGCACCACCCACGACGACGGCCGCGGCCCTCTGTTCGCGCTGGCGCGTCGCGATCAAGTCGGCCGTATCGCGGTCGGGGTCCCAGGTGCCTTTCGATCCATCCGTGCACACGAGATGGCTGACCTCGCAGCCGGCTCGCGCCCACTTGGCCAAGGTGGCCCCGCATCCGAACTCGATGTCATCGGGATGGGCACCGATCGCCAATGCTCGGCCGGGCACGTCGAGGTTGATGCTCACGCGACGGCGAACCGATGGAGCGTACGACTCAGGAACACTCATGGTTTTGGCTCACGGCTTGAGGGTATCGAGATCTGAGGGGACATCCACATCCCACGCCAGCGTGGCGTCGCGCACGATTCGAAAAGGCGAGCCGATTCGCCGGGCTTCTCGACAATGACGGCCGAACGAACCCTCTCCATAGGTGAATCGAAAAGGACTCGAGGCGGGGAGCCCGATGACGTTCGTCCCAGTTCCGTGACGGTCAGGCACCAGTGTGATCCCGTCGAACTCCCCGATCCAGGCGAGGGCTTTGGCGTGCGGAAGGTCGGCATGGGCGACGATCACTCGCTCAAACCCTTCCAGAGCGGCCTGTACGGTCCCCTGGTGCGCCGCCGCGCTCAATCCCTCTCCGATGTCGTGCACCGTCTTCGCGCCGACCTTGGCGGCCCACATCCGAACGTCTTCGTCGTTCGTGACCACAATGACCGACAGCGGCGCGGCCGCTGCGATGACATTGCTGGCCAGCGTTCGAGCCAGCGCATCGCGCTCACGCCTGTCCAGTACCGTCGACAGTCGGCCCTTAGCTTTCGAAAAGGCCTTGACAGGGATGACTACGGCGATGCGCGACACCGCGGCGAAGGTAGCTCACCCTTCGGCGCGCGCCGGATCAAAAGTTCTAGATAAGTCAAACGAGCTGTCCGGCGACCACCGGCTGATGGGTCGAGCTGATCACGCCCGGCGCGTCCTCTTGCGTGATGGCCAGCCGTGCCCATGCTTCGTCAGCGGTGAACGGGAGTACGGAGAATCCCCGACCGAGAATCGCGAGCGACAGCACCTTGTCACCCTGGACGCCCCATAACTGGTACGTATGGCCGGCGAGGAGGGTAGGGAGCTGCGACCCGAGGACGTAGGCCTCACCGTTGCGGGCGATAACGACCTTTACGTGAATCCGACCGTCGATCGAATCGAGGGCGGCCTCGCGCGCGCCCTTGGACGCGAGAATCTCATTGACCCGCGTCGCTTGAAAGGACTGTTGCGAAACTCGATTCAGCCGGCGATTCTGACGGGCCACTGTGACGCCGAGAACAGCCACTATGGCGGCGGCGGTGGCGAGAGCGCCCGCCCACCACTTCACGCGCACCGACCGCGGGCGACTGATCGAATCCCCACCGGAGGGGGGCCGATTCATGCTCGGCTCTCGATCGGCCGGGTTAAAGGCAGGTTCAGCCCCAAAGCTCATCCGTAACGGTGGCGCAACCGCGGCGTCGGCCCCCGCGACGCCACGGAGCAGCAGCGGCTCGATGCGCTCCCAAAGCGCCCTCGGAGCCTCACCCCCAATTTTGCCGAGGAAGGACGCAACCTCGTGATGAGCGTTGACTTCGGCTCGGGCTCGGGGCGATCGCTCGAGATAAGACTCGATTTCTTTACGCTCGTCCGCGTCAATGGCATCGAGTGCGTACGCGCCGAGCATTTCGTCGAGTTCGGCGTCAGGCCGGGAGGGCCCGGAATCACTAGCCCTGGCCATGTTCAAGACCTTCGGTCGAAAAACGCATTTCGACGTCGGACAACTTCGACCGCAACGTCTTCAAACCGTTGCGAATGCGACTCTTCACCGTCCCTTCTGGTTGTCCGAGTAGCTCAGCAACTTCGCGGTAGCTGTGTCCGCTGAAGTACGCCATGCCGATGGCGGTACGCTCGCTCTCGGTCAGCGTCGCCATGGCCGTGTGCACGCGCTCCGCTATGGCGAGGTCCCACACTTCGCGTTCGAGGTCATACTCGTCGACAGGGGTGGCCCGAAAATCGCGTTCCTCCCGATCACGGCGAGCCCTCTCGGCGCGAAGTTGGTCAACGGCCCGGCCGTGCGCCTTCATGAGGAGAAACGACCGCAGCGCACCCCGTTCGGCGTCGAAGCGCTCGGGATGGTTCCAGAGCCCCAGAAACACGTCCTGGACGACGTCTTCCGCGGCGCGTTCGTCGCGCAGCAATCGTTGTGCCAGCCGCAACACCGGGCCTCCGTGGCGACGATAGATCTCGGCCAGAGCTGCGGCCTGACACCCGCCGACCGCGACAACGAGCGAGGCGTCACTCGTCTGCGCGTAGTCGTGGATCATGATTGCTCTCCGAGTCTGAGACGATCGCTGGATGGTATGGACCGAGATTGTCCCTCACCTAGACGGGTGAGCTCCGCCCTATGATGCCCCGCCCATGCGACTGGGAAACCTAGGCTCGGAGAACCGGGCGGATGTCGGCAACGGAGGCATCATTCGATTGTCGTATCCAGCCGTCCAAATCGAGTTCTGGGTCGGGGCCGACGACCGCTGGCACATTCCGGCCACGGCCATCACTGCTCGCCAAAGTCTGGTGGGCGACGCTCCCGTCATTCGAACGTCGGTCCGGGTACCGGGCGGCGACGCCACTTTGGTGACTTACACGATACGCCAGGGCCGCCACGATCTGCTCGTTACCGACGTGGCCAATGAGTCTGCGGTCCCCTTCGCGATCGCGATCGTCGTGCACGCGGAGGAGGCCTCGCTCGCCCTCGACGGGGCCGTCCTACGATGCCACGGTGAAGCCATCGTGTACTTGTCGGGGGCCCCTCAACTCGCCCTCTCCAACGTGGGCGTTTCGCCGGGCGCCGGGGTCGACGCCTCCAACGAAGTGCTTTTGGCCGGCCTTCGCGGCCGGCGCGCCCATCCTTCGGCTGAGCTTCCGGCGGCATTTTCCGAGGTCGCGCTGCTGATGCCGGTCTCGCACGCAACGACCATGCGAGTGGTAGTCGCGCTCGGCCCCGCTCCTGTCGCTGCCGCCCCTCCGGTCTTCGGCGCGTTGCCGAGCCCTGAGCAAGTCGTCCGGGGGTGGGACGGCCAGCGCCGCGGCGCCGCTCATTTCGACCTTCCTGACCCTGCACTCGCTTCGAAGTACCGCCGGCTACTCTGCGCGGCCCTTCTCCAATTCGACGCCAAACCCGAGAACACGGTGGACCAAGCGCTCCTGGCCCGTACCGCGGCGCAGGTGGGGTGGACGGATCGGGCGGCGGCGATGCTCGACGGACTCGAAGATCGCCAGGGTCGAAAGGGAGCCTTTGCCAACGATCTCGCGACGACCGCGCTGTGCGCGGATGCGCTCATCACCGCCGATCAAGTCCACCTGATGCCCGTGATCGCGGCAGCGCTGGAGTATGTGGCCAAGAATGCACCTTCCAATTCTGGATGGGGTTATGTTTTGGCTCTCGCCGCCACATGGTTTCCGCGTCACGGTGAGACCGGCGCGGCCCGGGCTGCAGCCAAAGCCTGGAGCGCGTTGGGCGGCCCGTGGCCCATGCCCCCATGGCCCCGGCCAGCCGTTCCGGCCACGTCGTTCGGGGCCCTTTTCGTGCCCGCGGAGGCAGCCGGACTGGCGGCCGACGTCGAGTCGATCCTCGGTCGACTTGTCGTTTTGGCGGCCGACGGTTCCGCCGATCTGTTGTCGGGCTTCGAGCCGGATTGGCGAGGCGGACCGGTTGAGATCCACGGGCTTCCGGTGGGCGGAGGACTGCTGTCGGCGGCCGTGCGCTGGCATGGCCCGCGGCCCGCACTGTTGTGGGAGTGCACTGGCCATGTCGTCGGTCTCACGTGTCGCCGACTCGACTCGGAATGGTCCACCACCGAACCTCGCGGCGAGGTGCTCCTCAACCCTTAGCTTCGCGCAGGGTGATCGAGCATTCCGATGATGCGTTCGGCCACCTCGTTAATCTCCTCCTGCGACCCATACCGAACACGAGGCCAGTAGAAGCCCCGAAGGCCGTCCTTACGGCGCCTGGGGACGATATGGACGTGAAGATGAGGAACGCTCTGGCTCACCCCGTTGTTGATCGAAACCCACGTGCCTTCGCACCCGAGGGCGGCAGGCAAAACCGCGGCGATACGCTGCACGACCCCGAAATATCCGCCGAGCAGATCGGTCGGCATATCGGCGAGCGTTGCATAGTGCTCGCAGGGCACAACGAGAACGTGACCGAAGAACACCGGCGACCGGTCAAGAAAGGCCACCGCCTCCGTCGACCGAAACACGGTGACCGCAGCCGCTTCGCCGGCCACGATGGCGCAGAACGGGCAGTCGGTCACTCTCCCACGGTGTCGGCCGCGCGCCGTTCCATGAGCACCGTCGCGAAGGCCCACGGCCCCAGTTCGAACTGGTCGTTCCACGTCGCGTGTTCAGCCCCTCGCAGGTCGACCAACTTACCCCGGCGCCCGGGAATCGTTACAGCCGTGGCCTCACCCGTCGGGTTCCAGACGCGAACCTCTAGGCTGCGATCGAGATCGGTCCGTCGAAGTCCCGACACTTCGGCGCCCCGGATTTCGAGCGCTCGTCCCTCGGGCTGGCGCGTTCCTCCTCCCATCGCCGTGACCACCTCCAGCGGCAGGAGCAGATCGTCAGCCACGGCGAAGGGGTCGATTGGCCCAACCCCAAACGCGAGTCGGCGCTCGACCACCTGGCCCCACATTTGAGGTGCTTCCAGCGGGTCCGCGGGCCCGGCTGGCAGCGGCCGGTTGGTGTTGTCGACGCGCGAGAGCATGCCTGTCGCCCGCAGAAGGGTGAACGCAAGTTCGTGGGCTCCGTGCTCATCTATACCGATCAACTCGTACTCCCCTACGCCCTCATGCACCACCGTGAGTCCACCGGCCCGCACAAAGCGGCGCGACGGATAGGTGGGAAGGGCCCGCTCGGTCGGCCCTCCCTCGGCCTCGAGCCCGCGCTCGACGATCGCGAACGCGCATTCGGCTTCGCTCGTGAACGATGGCTGGGGGAGGGGGAAATGCAGGCGGACCCGATGGTCGCGCGATGGGTTCACGAATCGGACGGTCATTCGCACGAATGACTCTCCCGCCCGCAGCTCGACCGATGTGCGCACTAGGGCCGTCACCTGACCGGTTCGAGCCTGCTCGCAGACTTCGAAGGGCCACTCGTACCGTCTGGTGATCACGGCTCGGGCCACGAGCGGCCCCGTCGCTTCGACTTCAATCGAAACCGAGCAGGGTGCGTCGATAATTTTGTCGTGGTCAGGAGGGGAGTAGTTGTACGTGTCGCCGTAGTCGCCGTCGTCGACAACGGTGCCGAGCGCGGCGACGCTGACCTCGCCCGATTGGAGGGTGAGCGTACCGCTCGTGGCGTCGATAGCGACGCCCAAGAGTTGGTTATCGAGGCCGACCGAACCGTCATTTCCGCGGGTGGTCGTCACCGGAGCGGCGCCGAGTTCTTCCAGCGTCCATCGCCGCCAGCCGAAGCCGTCAAGTTCGGTCACCCGGGCCAGGGCCAGCACGGTCGGCGGCTGGGTGATGCGCACCCGCACAACGCCATCGGGTCGAACCTTGGCCTTGGAATACAAGACCCGCTTGATCTCTTCAACCAGAAGGTTCTCGCCGCGATAAGCATCGGCGTGCATGTCGATGTCAAAACCGTCGACCGTTTCGCGGACGTGGATGGCATTGATGAACGACCCCCCGTACGCCTGACTCCGAATTTGCCCGAGCACGGTGGCCAACTGATGGGCCGCCAACGTCGTATCGAGCAACACGGTGGGACGTACTTGAAGCACCTGTAACTGCGGCAGAGCGCGATCCTCAGGATGGATTTCGCCCGGCGCCAGAATTTCCACGATGCCGCTTCGAGTCCGATGCGAGGGGTTCACGACATGGGCGCCCACCGAGGCAAACGAACGGGCCAGGGCGGTGAGCGCGTTTCGGGCGATTTCGTCGGCGGTGGCCGTCGTCTCGCCGTATCGGTGCATCACCGCCCGTCCCACATCGTCGTGGGAGCACGCGCCGATCGAATCGTGGGCCGAATTGCGGATCACCTCCCGCCACGCCCAGGCCAGCTCTCGAGCGGGCCATTGCGCGGGCGCTAGGAACAATGCCGCGAATGGTTCAGCCCTTCGCTCGAGGGCGACTTCGGCCCTGGCCGCCGCCACCCGGATGTCAACTCGGTTTGACACGATGCCCATGAGAAGGTTGGCCCCGGCCCCGCTTCGGAGTTCGCCGCAAATTGTCGGGAGCCCGTCGGTCGGGGCACCGCGTACGTGGTCACTCAGGCTGGTTACCCGCAGCGACCACCGATCGCTGCCGACATTCACCGCATCGGCCACTGATCCAACCCATGGTTGCGGCAACTGATGGTCAGTCCCGTTCATCCACAAGATGGCCTCGTCGGGGGCGAGGTCGAGCATCTTGCCCAGTTCGGCCTCGTGGTCGGCCAACCGGCGAGCGAACGCGGCCGGATCATTTGGAGTCATGGCCCCGTTGGCGTACCCGACGGGCAGGAACTGGGCTCGCACACGCGATCCGTCGAGCGCATCCCACCAGAAACCCGTCCGGTTAACGGCGCGCGGCACACCCCGCCACACCACAGCGTGCTCGAACCCGGCTTGGCGCAAGATCTGCGGCATTTGCGCGATGTGGCCGAACATGTCGGGTAGGTACCCGACTCCGCTCTCACCACCGAACTCGTGAGCCCTCGCCAGCCCGAGCTGCAAATTCCGAATGATGGTCTCGGGCGAGCAGAGGAATTCGTCCATGAGGACGTACCACGGCCCCATTGCCAACCGTCCGGCGCGAGCCAAAGCTGTCAGCCGCGGCTTCTGCTCGGGGCGGATCTCGAGGTAGTCATCCACCACCGCCATCTGACCGTCGAGGAGGAAGTGCTCGTAACCCTTTTCGCTCTCGAGCAAGTCGAGCAGTTCGTCGAGCAAGCCCACCAAGCGGTGCCGAAAAACCGGAAAGGGGGCATACCACTCCCGATCCCAATGGGTGTGCGCCACGATGTCGACCCGTCGCGGTCTCCTTTCATTGCTCATCGGTGGCGACGGTAGCGCCACTACTGGGGATCGAGCCGCTCTGTTGGGGTGACCGGTACTGTGCATGGCGTGGCCGCCCGTTTGTTGAAGACGACACCGCCTTCTCTGGCCTATGAAAAGGCCTTGTGGGCCAACGGGGCGAACGTCGTTGTGGGCATCGACGAGGTCGGGAGAGGAGCGTGGGCTGGGCCGTTGGCCGTCGGCGCCTGCGTGTTGCCCCAAGATCGAAGGGTCAACGGTGTGCGGGACTCGAAGATGTTGACGGAACGAGAACGCGAACGCCTTTTCGATCGGCTGGCCGACTGGTGCGTGGCGTGGTCGGTGGGCATGGTCAGCCACGACGAATGCGATGCTATGGGCATGTCGGCGGCGCAAAAGCTGGCGGCCCGCCGGGCCATCGCAGGACTGGGCATGACCCCTGATCACGTGCTCATCGACGGCAACTGGGATTTCGTGGAGACCGGCAACGTGACCAAATTGATCAAGGGAGACGCGCTCTGCCTGTCGATCTCCACCGCGTCGGTGCTGGCCAAGGTCACGCGAGACCGGTTGATGCGAGCCGAGGACGAACACTTTCCGGCCTACAACTTTGCCGAGAACAAGGGCTACCCGTGCCCGCGTCATAAGATGGCGTTGCATTCGTGGGGTCCGAGTTCCATACACCGAAGGAGTTGGGTCTTCATGGACAGCCTCCCGTGGGGCATCGCCCGTACCGCGCCCATGCAACAGAACCTGTTCGTCTAGTCCGCCTAGTCCGCCAGTCATCCAGCCAAGAGGTATCCATCGTGAAACTCCCTCGTTCATTAGGCATCGGCCTGCTGGTGACCCTGGCCCTTGTGGGTGCTTCGTGTGGTTCGAAGAAGAAGGCAGTCGCCACGAGCGTGGACGCGCCGGCCGACTCGTTGGCCCCCCTCCCCTCGGTAGGGCCGAGCGAAAGTGCCCCTACCGATAGTGCGACCGCCGATCCGGTCCGTGTGAAAACGAAGCAATCGGGCCAGCTGACAGTCTGTTCCGACATTCCCTACGCTCCGTTCGAGTACTTCGAAAACGGCTCGGACGGGACGGTCGTGGGCATCGACGCCGATATCGTCAGGGCCGCGGCCACCACCCTTGGGCTCAGGGCCGAGTTTCGCACGACGCCATTCAAGGGAATCTTCATTGCCCTTGCGAACGGCGATTGCGACGTCATCGCCAGCTCCGTCACGATCAACGATGTCCGCAAGCAACGCATGGACTTCACCGACGCGTACTTCACCGTGCATCAGTCGATTCTCGTGCGTTCCGCCGACGCCGCCCTCAACGACCTTTCCGCGTTCGAAAACAAGATCGTGGGGGTGCCTGCCGGAGCCACGTTTGCCAAAGCCGAGGCTGAGGCGGACGCTTACACGATCAAGGAGTTTTCAGGATCCGACAAACTTGTAGCCGCACTGACTACTAAGCAAGTCGACGGCGCCGTGCAAGACTTTCCTGCAAACGCCTACGCCGCGACCAAGTCGGGGGGTGCGTTGGTCATCAGCAAGGTATTCGAAAACGCGGGCGAAAGCTATGGTTTGGTGGTGGCGAAAGGCAACCCCGATCTGACCAAGGCGCTTAACGGCGCATTGGCCAAGATGAAGACCGACGGAAGGTTCAAGGCCATCCTCACGAAGTACCTGGGTGCCACAATCGGCGGGTAACTCCCTTCGGCTGGCCCGTACACAGGCGTTTCTGAGCCGCATGCGGCGGGGGTGATCGTCTACTGTACGGGTCCAGTAGTCGCCACAAGATGGCTTCATCGGGACGGAAGTCGAGCACTTCACCTCACCAGCGAGACGACCTCGCAGATGGGGATGGGCCGGCTGAGGCCCTTGAACTCGACATCATCGAGCGCACGGGCCTCTACCCGCTCCTCCACCGCTACGTGCACCCGGTTGGTCACCAGGATCTGGCCGCCAGGAGCGATCGCGCAAACCCGCGCCGCCAGGTTCACCACCGTGCCGATCGCGGTGTACTCGGTCCGTCCCTCGAACCCGATCTCGCCGCAGGTCGCGAACCCGCCCGCGATGCCGATGCCGAGCGTCAGATCGTGACCTCGGCGCCGCCACGCGGTCGAAAGTTCGCCCGTCCGTTGACGCATGGCGATCGCGAGTTGCACGGCGTTCCAGGACGGATCGGCGAGCTGGACGGGGTCGTTGAAGAACACCAGCATGCCGTCGCCCGTGAACTGGGCGATGGTGCCCTCATGCTCGAAGATCATCGGACCCACGGCGTTGTGAAACTCGCGCAGCACGTCCATCACCTCCTCGGGCTCGGCCGTCTCGGAGAACGACGTGAACCCGCGCAGGTCGCAGAACAGCACGGTGATCTCGCGGCGGTGGCTCGCCAGGATCGACTCGCCGCCACTGGCAATCGCTTCGGCCAACTGTGGACTCACGAAACGCCGCAACATCGTGAGCCGTTCCACTTCTCGGACCTTCTCGTCGACCCGTTCGCCAAGGTGCTCGTTGAGGTCACGCAGCTCGTCGGTCATCCGTTTCTTGTCTTGGCACGCACCCAGACGGGCGTGGAGCAGGACCGGATCGAACGGCTTCGGCAGGTAGTCCTCGGCCCGAGCTTGATGCACTCGACGATCGACTCCATGGCGTCGACCCCGGAGATCACGATGAACGGGATGGCCTTCAGACGAACATCGGCGGCGCGGTGACGCAGCAGCCCGTAGCCGTCCATCTCGGGCATCTCGATGTCGGTCAGCACCACGTCGACGGACGCGTCGCGCAGTTGCTCGATCGCCTCCAGCCCACTCCCTGCCCGATCACACGATGCCCGAGGCCGGTAAGCGACATCGAGAGCATGGTTCGGTTCAGCGGGTCGTCGTCGACGACCAGCACGGTTGCAGCAGAGTTGTCCGTCATCGCCGCCGAGTCTCGCGTGTTTGATCTGCCTCCTTGTGCGCGAGGTCGCTCCTGGAGCGACTGCCAGCACAAGGAGTCGTGGCTCAGGCGAGGGCGAGGGTGGCGCGTACGTCGGCGAAGGCGGTCGCTATGCGCGCCACTAACTCGGCCGCTCCCACGAGCACGCCGGCACGGGACTGCGCTTCGAGCTGCGCGCAAAACTCGGCCAGGTCGGTGGCGCCGAAACTGGCGGCGTTGGACTTGAGCGTGTGTGACTGGCGCCGCAGCCCATCGACGTCGTCGGACGCGGCCGCCGCGGTGAGCTGGGTCACGATCGAAACGCCGTTGTCGAGGAACGACGACACCAAGCGCGCCATCGCTTCGGGGGTCGTTGCGATCGACCGCAACCGGTCGAGTGCAGCCGGGTCGAGCACAACGGCCGTGTCAACGCGGCGGCCAATTCTTCTGGGCGGATGGGTTTGGACAGGTAGTCGTCCATACTGGCGGCGAGGCACGCCTCCCGGTCGCCTTGCATGGCGTTGGCGGTCATGGCCACGACATGGACACGTCGGCCGGCCGGTGGCTGGGCGCGGATGCGCCGGGTGGCCTCGAGTCCGTCCATCTCGGGCATCTGGACGTCCATGAGCACGAGATCATACGGAATCGTCGCCACCGCCTCAACGGCTTCGATGCCGTTGGCGGCCACGTCAGCCCGGTATCGCGGTCTGACGGGCGAGAGCGGCGTCGAGATCGTTGAACAGTTTGGCGTTGCTGGTGGCGATAGCCGCTTGGTCGGCGAACGTCTTCAGAATCTGGCCGTCGCGATCATCGAACGGTTCGCCGGCCTTGTAGAGGGGATGACCCCGATCAACCACCGTCTTGCCGCAAGGCGGCCCTGATGTGACGAGTAACGCCACGTTCGACGGCCTCAGCCATCCATTCCGCATTCAACGAGGTCGATGGGTCGTAGTCATTTTCGATGATGCACATCGCGTCCGCGAAGGGATCGAAAAAGTTGTTGAAGGGTCGCTCGTCTCCGACCAGGTTTCCTCGGGCCAACGATGCTTCACAGCGCACGATGTCTCCGCGCCGCAAGAAAACCGTCCCAAATTCCGCCCCGACCAGATCGCGGGCTCGGGCCAAGATCCCGTCGAGAACCGTCCTCAGGTCACCTGGGTTCGCGCTGATGAGCGCCAGGATGTCGCTCGTTGCCGTCTGCAGTTCGAGTGACTCAGCCAAGTCGTTGTTGCGCTGCTCGATCTCGCGCAGCAGCCGTGCGTTGTCGACGGCGATGGCGGCTTGATTGGCGAACGTTTGCAGGAGCGCGATCTCGGCCTCGGTGTAACGCCCCGCACGCGCGAATGAGACGACTCCGACGGATTCGCCGTGGCGCACCATGGGGATCGTCAGCGCTCTTCTGCCGGCAATCCGGGTGGCAAGGATGTCGGGGTACCGCTCCGGATCGATGTCTCCCCAGTCCGGAATGTGAACGACTCGCCCGGTTCGCGCCGCCTGGGCGGTGGGCGTAGAAGCGCCCAGCCGGATGCGCCGGCCAACGGCGCGCGCTCTGCGATCTTCATCCCGATCTACTTCATCACCTCCCCATTCTGTGGCGATCACGCGCAGTTCGTCGCCCTCGCGAACGCCCACGACGGCACCCGTCCCTCCGCACAAGCGGTTCGCGTGACGAGCAACCGTGGCGAACACGGGCTCGAGATCGAGGCGCGCCGTGCTCACCGCGTCGAGCACATCGTTCATGGCTCGCTGCTGGTCGAGTGCCTCGTCGAGGTCGTTGAACAGCTTGGCATTGCTGATGGCGATCGCTGCCTGGTCGGCGAAGGTCTTGAGGATTTGGCCGTCTCGTTCGTCGAAGGGCTCGCCGGACTTGAAAAGCGAGATGGTGCCGATCAGCTCACCTCCTGCACCAGCGTAGCGTTGACGCAACGCGTGACGCCCGACGCCTGCGCGAGAAGCCCCCACTCCGGCACCACCGATGTCGTGGGGTCGTAGTCGTTGTTCACGGTGAACAGTTCGCCAGCAAACCGAACCATAATGGTGTCGAGGGCTAACTCTATGCCGACGAAACGCTCGCCGGCCAAAGAGGCTTCGAAACGCCTGACATCGCCGCGCCGAAGGAGAACCGTTCCGAACTCCGCCCCGACGAGTCCGCTGGCGCAGGCGACGATGCCATCGAGCACCGTTTTCAGATCACCCGGATGGGCACTGATCAGCGCCAGGACTTCCGACGTTGCCGTCTGTAACTCCAGCGACGGGCGAGATCGTTGTTGCGCTCCTCCAGTCTGGTGAAGAGCCCCGCATTGTCGAGGGCGATGACGGCCTGATCGGCAAAGCCTTCGAGGAGACGGATCTCGTCGGCCGAGAACGCAACCGGCACGTCTCGGCTCGGCATGATGAAACCGACGTTGCCCGTACTGCCGAGGAGGGGAACGAACAGGACCGCTCCATCCGTGTGCCGTCGCCTTTGAGGATCGAGGCCGGTGTCGGATTCTCGGCGAGCCACGAGTCCACCGATCCGACCAGTTGCGCGGGTCGCCCGGAAGCGACCACGTCGTCGAGAATCTTGTTGAGCCCGGGTGTTGTGCTGCTGCCGTCCATGAGTGTGAACCCGCGTCGCTCATCCCAGACCGTGACCCCGTCACGGTTGCCGAAGGTGATCGCAATGTCCCAGGCGTTCGACAACCGTTTCGCCGTGCGGGCGATCTCGGGCAGCGTCCGCTCTAGGTCGCCCGGCGATGAGCTGATGACCCGCATGACCTCCGCGCTTGCGGTCTGGCGCTCGAGCGCGGCGTCGAGGTCGTGGAACAGCTTGGCGTTGCTGATGGCGATTGCGGCCTGCTGCGCGAACGCCTCGCCGAGGTGTACATCGGCGGGCCCGAACGGCCGCACCTCGGTGCGCCCGACGGTGAACACGCCCACGAGTTCGCCTTCGTGGAACATCGGGATCGCCATCGAGCTGCGAAGGTTCGCTCGACGGGTGGCGTCCGTTCTCACGGGATCGAAGTGCTCCACCGCGAGGTAGTCGTCGAGCAGCTCCGGCGAGCCCCGACGGATCGATTCACCCGTGCTGAGAGAAGCCTGGTGGGTGCGGCCGCCGCCCGCAGCCCGGTGCCCGATGGGGATGTCGAGGTTGAGGGCCGCCACGACCTCCGTCTGATCGCCGTTCTCCACGAGGATGGCACCGACCTGGGCGTCGCACAGCTCGGCGACGCGCCACAACACCGTGTCGAGCACAACCCTCACGTCGCCTGGATGTTCGTTTATGAGACGCAGCACCTCACTCGTCGCCGTCTGCAACGCGAGGGCGTCGGCCAATTCCTGGCGCGCTGCCGAAAGTTGAGCGGCAATGTCGGGCGCGTCGGCTGAACCGCTCCCGGCGGGCTGATCGTCGTCGGCTGTCGGCACTCGGCTCCTCGATTTTCAGCTCGGTCGGGGGCCATCCCCAACACCACGGGCCCAGCCAATCATGTCAGGACCGCCCTCACCGTGATGGCGATCACACAACCCCGCTTCTCTTGGGCACAGATCCGTCCGCGAATCGGCTTTTCCACAACCTGTCGATCGATGCGACGACAAGCCGATCACCTAACGACAGGATCTGGGTGCCGGTGTAGAGCACCACAACCGAGGTGAAAAGGACATGAGGCGTATTGCGGTTGTCGTTCACTACTATGGCGCCTCGTGAGCGATCGTTGGATGCAGCCACCGACCGAGGAGCGGAGGCAACTCTCGATCGCGGATCGGGAGCGAACACTCATTGATCTGCTTGGGTTGACCGACGCGCTTCCGCCTGTCGAACGCCTTGATCTGCGTATTCCCACGTTCAAGGAGCTCTGTGCTCGAAGGTGAAACTTCGCTCGTCGCGAAGATCGTCGCGCTGTACGACGCGTTCGATCAGGCGGCGATAGGTCACGCCTTCGGTGGCGCGCTCGCCCTTGCTTACTACACCGCCGAGCCCAGAGCCACCGCGGACATTGATGCGAACGTGCACCTCGACGGGTCGGACGCACTTACGGCGTTTATCGCGCTCCCGCCTGAAGTCGACTGGACCAACAACGATGTGCAGCGAGCGGCGCGCGATGACCAAGTGCGCTTGTGGTGGGGGAGGACGCCGATCGACTTATTCTTTCGAGCGTCGCAATTCCATCTTGGCGTTGGCGCAAGAACCGTCCGACATCGCTTCGCAGGGCGAGACCTTCCTTTCTTGTCGGCGAACGATCTCGCAGTGTTCAAGGCCCTGTTCGACCGTCCGAAGGACTGGGTAGACATTGAGTCGATGGTCTCCTACGGGGCGCTCGACACCGCGTGGGTGAGCGCCACGCTCGTACTGTTGATCGGCGACGACTTGCGCGCCCAACACATGCGGGACCTTGGCGTTGGACTTTGAGTTCTTCTCTTCCGGCGCTTCCGAATCGTGCTCAGCAGAACGACCTGGGCCGTGCGGCCACCTTGCTCGCTTGCGGCCCGATTCTCTAGGGTGCTGCGTTCAAATGACCGCGTTGCGCACCAACCTCGACACCCGCTCGCCAGAGTTCGTGGCCAATGCGGCGGCCATGCTCGACCTCACCGCGGAGGTACAACGCCTGAAACAGGAGGCCGTCGTAGCGGGCGGTAAACACTACATCGACCGTCACCGGGAGCGAGGCAAACTGCTCGTCCGCGAACGCATCGAACTGCTCGTTGACCGAGACACCCCGCTGCTCGAGCTTTCACCCCTCGCCGCATGGGGCTCCGGCGACACGCTCGGCGCGGGCGTGGTAACCGCAATCGGACTGGTCAACGGTGTCGAGTGCGTACTTTCGGGCACCGATATGACCGTCAAGGGCGGTGCGTCCAACCCTTCCACTCTGACGAAAACCTTTCGGGGCATGGAAATCGCCAAACGCAACCGCCTCCCGTATATCTCGCTCACCGAGTCGGCGGGCGCCGACTTGCCTCGTCAAGCCGATATCTTCGTGCCCGGGGGCGCTGGGTTCAAGCACCTCACGCAGCTCTCGGCGGCGGGCATCCCAACCATCTCGCTGGTCTTCGGTCCGTCCACCGCCGGCGGTGCTTACACGCCGGGCATGAGCGACTACGTCGTGATGGTGAAGGGCGGCGCCAAGGTGTTTTTGGCCGGGCCGCCGCTGGTCAAGATGGCCATCGACGAAGACGCCGACGAGGAAGAACTGGGCGGCGCCGAGATGCATTCGCGAGTGAGCGGGCTGTCCGATTACCTCGCCGCCGATGAGTTGGACGCCATCCGCATCGGACGTGACATCGTGCGCCACCTCAATTGGCGCAAACTCGGTCCCGGACCGTCAATGCCGGCTGACGCGCCACTGTTCGACCCGGAAGAACTGCTCGGCTCGGCCAGCGTCGATGTGAGGGTTCCCTTTGACGTTAGAGAGATCATCATGCGCGTCGTCGATGGCTCGCGCTTCGAGGAGTTCAAGCCCACGTACGGCACGCAGCTGGTGACCGGATGGGCGTCGCTGGCCGGCTTTCCCATCGGTATTCTGGGCAACAACGGCATCCTGTTCTCGGAGGAGGCGCAGAAGGGCGCCCAGTTCATCCAGCTCTGCAACCGCGCCGACGTACCCATCGTGTTCATCCAGAACATTACGGGCTTCATGGTTGGCACCCGATACGAGCAGGGCGGCATCATCAAAGACGGCGCCAAGCTCATCAACGCGGTGTCGAACTCCGGGGTGCCCCACCTCACGCTGATGGTCGGTGCTTCGTACGGGGCGGGCAACTACGGCATGGCGGGACGGGCGTATGACCCCCGTTTCCTCTTTACCTGGCCCAATCATCGCATCGCCGTGATGGGACCGAAGCAGTTGGCCGGAGTGATGAACATAGTGACCAAAGGCCGAGACCCTGAAGGGGTGCTGGCGCTCGAACAACAAGTGGAGGAGGAGTCGACGGCGCTGTTCTCGACCGGACGGGGATGGGACGACGGCATCATCGATCCGCGTGACACCCGCACGGTGCTCGGAATCGCGCTGAGTTGCGCGCACAACAACGTGGTGAAGGGCGCCGAAGGTTTTGGCGTCTTTCGAATGTAGGGAGGCTCGCTCGTGAAAACCCTGTTGGTCGCCAACCGCGGCGAAATCGCTTGTCGCATCTTCCGTACCGCGGCTCGGATGGGTATCCGCACAGTCGCGGTGTACTCCGAACCCGACCGAGACGCGGTGCACGTCGGTTGCGCCGACGCAGCCATCCCCCTCGGCGGCTCAAGCGCCTCCGAATCTTATCTGTCGATCGAGGCCATCCTCAGGGCCTGTGCGGCGAGCGGCGCCGACGCGGTGCATCCCGGGTATGGCTTCCTGTCCGAGAACGCGCTGTTCGCGCAGGCCGTCGTCGACGCCGGACGCACTTGGGTCGGGCCCACCCCGGCCAACATCGCCGCGATGGGCACCAAGATCGAAGCGAAGCGGCTGGCGGTTGCGGCGGGCGTGGCGACCTTGGCGAGCGGATCGATCATTGGTTCCGATGTCGAGTCGTGGCAGTCGGCGGCCTCGTCGATCGGTTACCCGGTGCTCGTGAAGGCGAGCGCCGGCGGCGGGGGCAAGGGCATGCGGATCGTCGCATTTGCTCCCGAACTCGAAGAGGCCATCGTGAGCGCTCGCCGCGAGGCCGCTAGTTCGTTCGGTGACGGCACCGTCTTTATAGAGCGCTACTTGGCCGCACCGCGCCACATCGAGATCCAAGTGTTCGCCGATACGCATGGCCATGCGGTCTACTTGCACGAACGCGAGTGCTCGATCCAGCGGCGCCATCAGAAGATTGTCGAAGAGGCGCCCTCTTCGGCGGTGTCGCCCGAGTTGCGGGCCCGGATGGGCGCGGCGTCCGTGGCGCTGATCCGCAGCATCGGTTACGTGGGGGCGGGCACTGTCGAATACCTGCTCGACGACACGACGGGCTCGTTCACCTTCCTGGAAATGAACACCCGGCTGCAAGTGGAGCACCCGGTCACCGAGTGCATCACCGGCACCGATCTCGTGCGTTGGCAGCTTCTCGTCGCCGACGGAGCGCCGCTTCCACTCACACAGGACCAGATCGAGTTGCGAGGTCACGCCATCGAAGTGCGGCTGTATGCCGAGGACCCGGCCAACGACTTCCTCCCCACCTACGGCACCCTTTCGTGCTACTCGCACCTGGGGCCCGATGGCGGCCTCCGCTTCGACGACGGCGTCACGTCGGGGTCGACGGTCTCGACGTTCTACGACCCGATGCTGTCGAAGGTCATCGCCCACGCGCCGACCCGCACCGAGGCGGCGTTGCGCCTGGCTTCTGCGCTTCGGTCCGCGTCGATTCACGGCGTCACAACCAATCGCGACTACCTCGTCGGCGTTTTAACCAGCGCCGACTTCCTCGCCGGTGCGACGACCACCGCGTTCGTCGACACGCACCCGGGGCTGCTCTCTGCCGCGCCTGTCGATCCGGTCCATGCGATCGCCGGCGCGTTGGTCGGATCGGTCCAGCGCCGGCGCTGCGATCGTCTGTGGAACTTCGCTCCTTCGGGATGGCGCAACGTACCCACCGACCGCCAGCGGATGGTCTACCACTCGGCCACCGTCGCCTACTCGGTGCGCCCCGACCAGTCGTTCGTGGCCCGCGTCGACGACACCGAGACGTCCGGTCGGGTGCTCTCGATCGTCGAGCCCACGTCAACTACAGCTGACATCGTGATCGAGGTCGAAGGCGTGGCCCGCCGTTGCCGCGTGTCGATCGATGGCGCGCGCACCTGGGTCAACTCGTCTTCTGGTCAGACCGACCTCGTCGAGCTATCCCGGTTTCCCGACACCTCGCTCGCCGCGGCATCGGCCGGTCCCACCGCGCCTGTCCCCGGACGCGTCGTCGCCGTCAACGTGGCCGTCGACGATGTCGTCGAAGCCGGACAGGTACTCGTAGTCATGGAAGCCATGAAGATGGAGCACAAGATCCGCGCCGGCGGCCCCGCCACGGTTACCGCCGTCCGCTGCGCCGTCGGCGATCAAGTCGACGCCCACCAAGTGTTAGTGGCATTGGAGGTTGTGGGCGGTTCGTAGGTCTGCGCAATGGATGCATGGCTAAGGACCTTGGAAGACCACCCGGAACTGGTTCTTCCTTTTTATACTCCCGCGATATCGGTCCCCAGCTCGTTCAACGCGTTCAGACCGCCCGGCCGAGCCGGCAAACATCCCGTTGCATTCATGCTTCGAATGATTCACAGGAAAGCGCTTCAGCTGAAGCGCCTTTTGGACTTTGAGCGCGTCGACGTCGAAGCATGCAGCGCGGACACGGTGAAGATAAGTCCTGTCTGTCGATTCGTCGAGTGCAACTCTCCAGGCGACGTTGTCCGAATCGCCGTCGCAGGGCACGGCAACTCGATCGAGAATCGCGGAAGCGGAATTTGGCCGCTTGAATAGCGGAGGTGAAGGCACCTTCAGACAGAAGAACTCACGAGCGCCGAGTGCGACTCGACCGGGCCGCGTAGCACCTCAAGCTTTATGACCCGGTCGGGATCAATCGACAGAACTCGAGCTACGGCGGGGTCAGCATCTTCGCATCCGACCACCAGGTAACCGCCCACCGGCACCACGGCGGCCGGGCGCGCGTCCTTCAGCCGGGCAAAGAGGCGTCGATCATTTGTCATGTCCATGAAGTCAACAGCTACGTCGTAACTCATCCCGTGCTCCTCGGCGGCAAGGCTACGGCACCGCTCGGCGAGGTTGCCGCAGCTGGTACGAATGGTTTCGAGAATACGGCCAAGGAGAAGGCAACAATTACGCTGGATCGGGTTGCCGCAGTCGAAGCCCAGTGCATCACCGGGGCGCCATCCGTTTCGGCAGCCATCGACGTGGCGCGGCGAACTACCCCAGTCCGGCCAACTCGCTTTCGTGAATGCCAGCGGGCGCACCATGGCGAATGAACCATTCGGTGCCGAACGCCGACGAAAACACTTCGGCGGGCATGGTGAGAAAGAAGCTTGTGTCGCTGATCTGGCTGGCATGGGACCGCAGCGCTTCTCTCTTGGCGTCCAGAAACCCGCTCACGTCGACCGCGGTGGTCAACTCGTCTTCGGCGGTACCGAAGGGGTTGCCATCATCGGTCTCGGGCGGGCCGTCGGGCATCTCTCCTGCCTCGCGGGCGGCCTCCATGAACCGGGCGATCGCATCCCGGTTCATCGTGGCCTCGTACACCACCGGAGTGTCCGCCAAGGCAGCCGCCCGATGGCCGACCTGATGTACTTTCACGTGATCGGGATGCCCGTATGTGCCATGCCAGTCATACGTCGTGAGCACGTCGGCGCGCTCTTCCCGCAAGATCGCAGCCAAGCGCGAAGCGCCGTCTTCAAGGTGCGCTTGATGGAAGCTGTTCAGATCGGCGTTCTGGTCCCACCCCTGCATTCCAGAGTCGACATAGCCCAGCCACACCACTCGGTGGATGCCGAGGGCAAGCGCGGATCGGTCGGTCTCGGCGCGGCGCCGATCGCCCAACGTCTCTTCGGGCGCAAGGTCGGACGGCTTCTCGCCGTGCTCACCCCCAGTCGCGATGACAAGCACCACCCGATGGCCCGCGGCCGAAGCCTTGGCCATCGACCCGCCCGTCGATATGGCTTCGTCGTCCGGATGGGCGTGGAAACAGACCAGTGTTGCCATCGACTCAGATCCCTTCAGCGGTGGTCTGGGCCCGCAGTCGACGCATGCCGGCCAGCCACCGGTCGTAGTCGGCCGCCTTGCGTTGGAAGTACGTGGCCACTTCAGGGTGCGGAAGAATCAAGAACCTCTCGGCCACGATCGTCTGGTAGACGACCTCGGCCACGTCGGCGGGTTGCAACATCGCACCGCCGGCGAGGAGCTGAGCGATCCCGGCCTCCCCACTGTGCGCCCCCAACAGGTCTTCGCCCATCGTCATGCGGGTGACTACGCCTTGGGGGCACAGGCAGGAGACGCCAATGCCGCGGTCGCCGTACGTGATCGAGATCCATTCCGCGAAGCTCAACGCCGCCGACTTCGTGACGGCGTAGGGAGCGGAGCCCAACGTCGTGAGTAGCGCAGCCGCGCTGGCCGTCGTCACCAAATAGCCGCTCCCCCGTTCCAGCCACTCCGGAATCAACGCCCGCGCCGCATGCACGTGGGCCATCAAATTGATCTCCCAGATGCGCAACCAGTCTTCGTCTGGCACCTCCTCGCCCCCGTTCACGCCGATGCCCGCGTTGGCGAAGAACAGGTCGACGGGCCCGAAAGCGGAGCGGGCGTGGGCGATCGCGCCCACCGTTCCCGACTCGAGGCGAATATCGGCAGCGGTGCCCGACGCTGACCCTCCGGTGGCGGTGATCGCCGCCACCACCGCGGAAACCCGATCGGCGTGCTGATCGACTACCACCACTTTTGCTCCCGCCGCCGCGAATCGGCGCGAGCACGCCTCCCCGATTCCCGATCCGCCTCCGGTGACCACTACAACCTTGCCTGCGAGCTCCATGCGGCCATGCTCGCGCAGCTACGCCACTGCGGTGATATCGGGCCCAGACTGCGCCCGTTTGTACCGAGCCGACAAACCGGGCGACGATAGACCCGTGAGCACCAA
>JANYDT010000210.1 GCA_025359845.1 Acidimicrobiia bacterium | reverse complement strand
CGGCGGCCTGCGGCTCAGCCGGTATTTCAGTTCGGGCACGCAGGATTGCATGAACAAGTTCGTGGCGTCGGAGGCCGTGTTCGGCACGCGCACTGTCCATCCGATTCCCGACATCGAAAACGCCGAGGTCGTGCTGATCATCGGCGAGAACCCGCGGGCCAGTCGCGGCAGCTTCATCTCGATCGCCAACATGACCCAGGAGCTGCGAGCGGCACGTGTCCGTGGCGCCCGCGTCGTATTCGTGAACCCGCGCGCCGTCGAGACGCCCGAGCGCGGAGTGGGTGACACGATCCTGATCCGTCCCGACACCGACTTGTACTTCTTGGCGTCCCTCCTCGCCGCCATCGACGATCTCGGCGGTTTCGACGCCGGCGTCATCGCCCGCCACGGCGACCACGTCGATGAGTTGCGAACGTTCATACACCTCTACCCGGCGTCGCGGACTGCGGCTGTAACGGGGATTGCTGCCGATGTCGTGGATGACCTGGCGCTGGCGTGGGTGCGGGCCAACGGCGCCGCGGTGCACGCTTCGACCGGATTGAACATGGGCCGCCAGGGCACGCTGGCTTATTGGCTCGTGCAGATGCTTTCGTTTGTCACGGGCAACCTCGATCGCGAAGGCGGCAACTTCAAAAGCGACAGCTTCTACCCCAACGCCCGTTCCGGTGCTGGCGTGGTCGAGGCCGGCTTCACCGACACCGAATTCGGGCGCCTTCGCCGGGGCGCGTTGCCGGGCACCTTGTTGTCGCAGTACATCCTCGACGTCGACCAGCCCGTCCGGGCCTTGATCGTCGGCGCCGGCAACCCATTGCTATCGATCGCCGGCGAAGACCGCTTGCGCAAAGCGTTCGAGCAACTGGAGCTGCTCGTATGTGTCGACATCTACCGCAATGCGACGGGCGAGTTAGCGCATTACGTGCTGCCGGCCACCGATCAATTCGAGCGCGAAGATCTCAACCTCGTCGGCGTAGGCCTCCAGTACCGGCCGTGGGTGCAGTTCACCGGCGCCGTCGTCGCACCGAAAGCCGAGCGCCGCAACGAGTCATGGATCTTCGGCCGTCTGGCGCAGGCCTGTGGCGTTCCCTCGCTGCTCGATGCCCCCGACCCCGATCCGTGGGCCAAGTTGCGCCACATGCTGAGTCGCACCGGCGTCGATCTCGACGATCTCCGGGCCAACCCCCGAGCAGTGGCGCTGCCCCGCACCGAGCCCGGACGATTCTACGACGATCAGGTGTTCACCGCCGACGCCAAAATCGATTGCTGCCCTTCCGTGTTCGCCGACGCGATGGTCACGGCCGAAGCGCAGTTCGCTTCAACGCTGGCCAATCCCCCGAAGTTTGCCCTCATCACGAAGCGCGATCCGCTCATGCACAACAGCTGGTTCGCCAACATCGAACGGTTCAAGGGCCACGGTCGCGACCGGAACCGTTTGGAGATGCACCCACTCGACGCGTCCGAATTGGGGCTTACCGAAGGTGCGGTGGCGTTGATCAACAACGTTCACGGCGAGTTGTCTGTGGAAGTGACGTTGGCCGCCGATCTGGCGCGGGGCGTCGTCGCTCTCGTCCACGGCTGGGGTCAGGCTCGCACTCGCGGGATGCGTGTGGCCGCGGCGTCGCCGGGCGTGAACCCCAACATCTTGTTGCCGTCAGGACCGGGCAGCTTCGAGCCGCTCTCGAGTCAGGCCCATATGACGGGCATCCCCGTGTCGATCAGCGCGGTCGCGTTGGCCGGTTAGCGGCCGGCGACCAGATTGGCCGTGTCCGTGTTGGTGTGCAGGGCGCGCGCCAACGGCTCGATCAGGCCAACGATCTCTTCCGCACAGGCCTTGAACTGGGGTACCTCGCCCCCGCCGGGGTCAACGACTTCCTCCCACGGTTCGAGTTCGACATCGTGGAGCAACATCGAAGCTATGCGTTCGGTGAGAGGCGCGGGCTCGACCGACAAGAGGCGGGCGAGTCGGGCCAATGTGGCCGTGCGCGGTGCTGCCGGCGCGTGGGTTCGGCGCACCCACTCCACATGTTCGGGGGCGAGCGCGATGATCACGTCGGCCTGGTCGAGATCTTCGATCGTGGCCTGATGGCTGCGGTGCTGGGGCGGCGTCAGGCCCACATGTTCAAGGGCGGCGCGCGTGCGCCAACTCATGGGCTGGCCGTCGAGCACGAGCGTGCCGCCGGTGAGCACCTCGACTTGCGCCCGGGTGGCGACCAGCGCGGCGCCGGCCATTACCGATCTCGCGGCGTTGCCGGTGCACAGAAAGAGAATCCTCGGGTTGGGCATTTCGTGCTTGCGGACTGCGTCGGGGGCTGGGTTCGTCACGGGTTCGCTCAGTTGCCGATGAACTTCGCTGGGCGGCCTTCGAGGTATGAGGCCATGCCTTCACGCCGATCCTTGGTCGTCGAGATGAGTGCCTGCGCCGATCTTTCCTCTTCGAAGGCGGTGAGCATGTCGCTGTCAAGAGAACGGCGATACAACCGCTTCGTCATCGCCAGCGCTCGCGTCGGTCCGTCGGCGAGTTTGGTGGCCAAGTCCATCGCCGTGGCCACGACTTGATCGGGAGCGACACAGCGGTTCACGATCCCCCAGGAGTGCAGCGTCTCCGAGGTGATCGGCTCGCTGAGCATGGCGATCTCGTTGAGGCGGTGAAACGGAATGATTCGTGGCAAGAAGTACGGGTCACCGGCGTGAGGAACCATCCCGCGCCGACTGAAAACATGGGTCCAGCGGGCGCCTTCAGCCGCGACGACGAGATCGGCCAACAAAGCCAGCATCCAACCGGCTCCGGCGACGGTTCCGGTGACCGCGCTGACGAGTGGCGTTTCGGTATCCCATAGTCGTCCGAAGAACCGTTGGAAGTCGACCGATGCGTAGCGATAGTCCATCGCCGTCATCTCGCCGGCCGAATCGGGATTGGCCGTCATGTCGGCACCGGTGCAGTAATCGCGCGCCGATCCAGCAAGGACGATCGCTCGGATGGCGGCGTCACGGTCGGCCTTCTCGAGAAACGCCCCGAGTTCATGGATGGTACCGATATCGATCGCGTTACGGCGATGCGGGCGATCGAACGTAACCAGCGCCACCGAGCCCTGGACGTCGATAGTCAGAGCGCTCTTCGCTTCGTCGGCCATTGTCGCCATCCTACCGGCTGCCCACACCGGGTCGAGTTCAATCGCCATCGTAGAGTCGAGCCATGTCGATCAACTCGACATCGGAGCGGCGCCGGGCCACCCGCCGGAGTTCTGCGGTGAAACCTCGTCGGGCGACCAGGAGGCGTCGTACGACCGGCGCTTTCCGGGCTCGCAGGGCTTCGACGGCGTCGTCGAGTCGGGCCAGTTGTGCCACTCCCATGGGCGCATTGTCGGCTTTTACCTCGCCGATTGCACACACTCTGTCGGCATCTTTCGGGCTCGGCTCCGTCACCACCAAATCGAGCTGTAAAACCAGTCCTCCGGATCGCAGCACTGCGGGCCCGACCGAGCGCAACGTTCCGCCAACGGTCTCCGGCGACGCGAACCGTCCCAACCAATCGGCCGTCATCCACTCCATATGGGGGCCGTACACGGCGCGCGCCAGTCGGATTTGAGCGTCTTCCCAGACCGCCTTGGCATTGCCCCGCTCCAGGCGATACCGTTCGGCGGCGATGAGGACCCGGTGGGTTCGCAGCATCGGCTCTGTCAGCAACACGGTCGAAGCCCTGGCGTGCAGCGGGTCGGCGCGCTGCTCGATCCAAGCGCCTTCCGACAACACTCTCAACGGTTGCGCCAGCGCACTGCTCGGCCGATCGAGCGCTGCGGCGATGTCGCCTCGTCGTCGATTCCCATCGGCGATGGCGTTGAGAACTGACCAATACAGCCCCTTGTCGTACAGCGTCGGATCTTCCGCGATGAGGATCTCGCCCTCCTGGTAAAGCGGGGAGGCCGGACTGAGCAAATGCTTCGCCACCCACCGGTCGATGTCGCCTCCCTCGGGCGCTTCGCCCCCGGCGAAGCGCCGGTACGCGGGGGTACCGCCGATGAGGGCGTGCAAGCGGAACGCCGCGTCGGGGTTGCCCTGCAAGCCCCAGAAGGCCCCAGCGGTTCGAAAGTCGAACGGGTCGACGCGGAGGTTGCGGCTTTGGCGACCCCTCAGAGGTTGCCCAGCCGCTAACAATTTGGTCATTTGCGCGTAGACCGATCCGCACAACACCATGGCCGTGGTCCCGTGACGATCGGCGTCTGGCCCGAAGAAGCGCTGGAGGACCGATGGAAACTCGGGCGCGGACTCCGCCAGGTAGCCGACTTCATCGAACAACACCACACGCGACGCCGAAGCGATCTCCGCAGGGGCCGCGAACACGGCCTCGAGCGCATCCTGCCAACTCAGAAAACGGGGGCGGCCGGCGGCCCCCATGTGACCGCTCCACGCCATCGAGAAGGCTTCCAGGTTTTGGGCCCGAGATTGCTGCGCCGCCTCCCAATAGAACCCACTGCAGGCGCGAGCCAATTCTTGGAGGAGCAGAGACTTACCTTGGCGTCGCCGCCCGTACACGACGGCGAGTCGAGCCCCTGGGCCCGGAGTCGAGATGAACCGCGCCAGTTCTTCCCACTCTGTCACTCGATCGAAGATGTGCGCCGGCTTGGGGACCAAGATCACAGTAACAGTCTACCCCGATGGGTTATAACTCTAGCTATGTTAGATGGAGTTATACACGCCCTCACGACGTCGAGATGCCACCGTTGAGAGGATAGGTCTGGCCGGTGATCCAGTCGGCTTCGGCACTGGCGAGATGAGCGGCCAGCGCGGCGGCTTCTTCGGGTTGTCCGGGTCGGCGAATGAGGTACGGCTTCATGCGCTCGGCGAGTTGTTCGCAGTCCATCGCCGCGTAGCCCGGACCCCACATCGTGCCGAGTGCGATGCTGTTGGCTGTGATGTTGTAGCGGCCCACCGACTTGGCGATGGAACGGGTAAACCCGGCAGCTCCGGCCTTGGCCGCGGCGTACACCTCGAGCTTGGGCTCACCGGTGCGGGCCGCGTCGGACACGATCGAGATCAGCCGTCCACCCACACCTTGTTCGATGAGCACAGGGATGGCGTGGCGACACACGTTGAGCACGCCGAACAGATTGACGTTGATGAATGATTGCCACTCATCGGGTTCCGTCGTCCAGAAGGGTTTCATCGTCCAGCCCCGCGCGTCGGTGCCGACGTTGCCCGCGTTGTTGACCACGATGTCGAGGCGACCGAACTCGGTGACGGTTGAGTCCACGGCCGACCCGACCCCGTCGTAGTCGGTCACATCGACGCCGATGGCAATGGCCCGACCGCCCGCCGCGAGCACCTCTTCGGCCACGGCCCGCGCCGCCACGATGTTGACGTCGGTGACGGCGACGGCGGCGCCCTCGGCGCCGAACCGCTGTGCGATTGCTCGGCCGACTCCTTGCCCCGCGCCCGTCACGAAAGCCACACGATCCTGGAGACGCTTCACGACCAGGAGCGTACCCCGGCACCCAACGGGCGTTCGGGCGGCTCATCAACGTTCTGGCTCCGGGAGAGGGCGCCCGAGTAAGGTTGTTGACGCCATCGTCAAGACGCCCGACAGGACAGAACCCCATGACCGAATCAGCCAGTGAGCCCTCTTGACTACCCTGCCCCTCCCCGTCCTCGACGAGACCAATTCCGCCTACTGGCAGGCCGGAGAGACCGGATCGCTGCGCATTCTGCGCTGCCAATCCTGTCGAGCCTGGATCCACCCACCAACGGCCGTCTGCCCTGATTGTCTTTCGTTCGAGGTCGCGCCCGAAGCGGTATCGGGGCGGGCAACGGTGGCCGCTTTTACTATCAACTATCAGAAATGGGTCCCCGATATGGAGGTTCCTTTCGCTCTGGCCATCGTCGAATTAGACGATGCTCCTGGCATTCGCTTGACGACCCGCCTCGTTGACATTGCCCCCGACGAGGTGCGGTGTGGTCTCGCTACGGAGGTCGTTTTCGAGCATGTCGAAGACGTCTGGCTGCCGTTGTTTCGACCGACGCAAGGAGCAAAATGAACACTGTTATCGGCGAACGCAACGCCATCATCACCGGTATCGGCCAGTCCGAAGTCGGGCGTAAATTGGGCCGCTCCGGCGTTTCATTGACCGTCGAGGCCTCCATCGAAGCCATTGCCGACGCGGGGCTGACCCGCGATGACATCGACGGCGTGGCGACCTATCCGGGCGCCACCAACGCATCGCCAGGCATGTCGCCGCACGGCGTGAACGAGCTGAAAGAAGCCATGCGGCTGAACCTGGACTGGTTCTCCGGGGGCGGCGAGATACCCGGCCAACTCGGGGCAGTCATGAATGCGATCGCCGCCGTCGCCGCCGGCTATTGCAACAATGTGCTCGTCTTTCGCACCGTCACGGAGTCAAGCGCGCAGACCGCCGGAAGACGGGCCAGCGTCGTGGGCTCGGGGTCGGGGCGCGTCGATGGATGGGCGCAGTGGATGGTGCCATTCGGAGCGATGTCGGCCGCCAATTGGATCGCAATGTACGCGCAGCGCTACATGCACGAGTACGGCCTCACCCGTGAACAGCTCGGCCAAATCGCATTGACGGCGCGCTATCACGCGGGCATGAACCCCAAGGCCATCTTCCGGAGTCCTATGACGATGGACGATTACCTCTCGGCCCGCATGATCTCATGGCCCTTCGGCCTTCTCGACTGCGACGTGCCGTGTGATGGCAGCACTGTCGTCATTGTGTCGCGCGCCGATGCCGCCGCCGACTTCCAGAATGTGGTGCGGGTCGAAGCCGTGGGCGCCGCGTTGCATGGGCGCTCCTCGTGGGATCAACGCGCCGACCTCACGACCATGGCGGCCAACGACGCCGCTGCCGCGATGTGGAAGCGCACCGACCTCAAACCGACCGACGTCGACCTCGTTCAGCTCTACGACGGCTTCACCTGGCTGACCCTCTGCTGGCTGGAGGCGCTCGGCTTCTTTCCCAAGGGCGAGGCCGGACCGTGGCTCGAAGGCGGCGCCCGCATCCGCCTGGGCGGCGAGCTGCCGCTCAACACCCACGGCGGTCAGCTCTCCGGTGGCCGCCTCCACGGTTACGGCTACCTCCATGAGGCGTGTCTGCAACTGAGGGGCCAAGCCGGGGCCCGCCAAGTAGTCGGCGCCGAAGTGGCCGCCGTAGGCGCGGGTGGCGGCCCCATCGGCGGCTCCCTGCTGCTCACCGCCAACCGGTAGCCTCCTATCGCGACCAACCGGTAGCCTCCTATCGTGACAAAAAGTAAATGGGCCGGCCCGTTCGCCTTTCTGCCTCCCGCCATTCTCGCCGGCGGGCTGATCGTGAGCGGCGTCGTCCGGGCCTCGAGCCGACAGGGCAACGGGGCCACACCCATTGCCGAGAAGCAGCTCGCCAAAGACCTCAAGAAGACTCCTTTCAACGTGCAGCTGCCAAAGTCATTGCCTCGCAACGCCCAGCTCATCCGCACCTTCCTCGACGAGCCCGACGTTGACAAGGGGTACCAGGCCTATGCCCTCAACACCTGGTACTCCGTGCCTGACCCCAGAGGCCCGGGCAAGACCATCCATGTCTGGCAGACCAACGACAACTTCCTGGCCCGCAAGCTGCAAGACCCACTGAACCGCAAGGGCATCGAAGAGCAGGTCGCGGGGGTTGCGTGGAATCGGGTCGAAGACACCCGAGTTCGCGGCCATCGGGTGATCGTGTTCAGCCGGCGCCTCGACGATGGCACCACAATGACCGTCGATGCCCAAGATCCGGCCGATATTCGGGCCACCATCACCGCTTTGGCCCCGGTGAGTCAAACGACCACCCCGAAAGCGTCGCATTAGGGTCGTAGATCGTTCAAGATCTGGTGATGACCCGTCCGGCGACCCCCCCGCCTCCGAGCCGTGAAGGCGTTTTAGCCCGAATCGGACGCTTTTCGTTCCGTCACCATTGGCCCGTGATCGGCGCCTGGATCGTGCTCGTGGTAGTTCTGTCAGGAATTTCGGGCGCCCTCGGCCCCACCTTCCGTTCGCAATTCAGTTCGATCGGCAGCGAGTCCGACCACGGTATCAAGGTGCTCACCAAGGGCTTCGGCAAGTCCGCTGGAGGTCAGCAGGGCCAGATCGCCTTCAAATCGGTCACCGGAATCAACGACCCCGCAGTGGTCACCGCCATGAAGGGATTGTTCGACGAGGTACGCAAGGTCGGACGAGTTGCTCTGGTAACTCCGTACGACGGACCGACGACCGCTCGCCAGATCGTCGGCACCGGACCCTATGCCACCAAGCTGGCGTACGCGACAGTCGAGTTTCCCAACGGCCTCTCGCAAGACCAAGTCCAGAAGCGCGCCAAAGCGATCAAGCGCCTAACGCCCGCAGGGTTATCGCGCGATCAGCTGCAGGTCGATTACGGCGGCGAAATGTTCGCCGACTTCAAGCCCCCGTCTTCAGAGTTGCTTGGCCTGGCTTTCGCCATCGTGATCCTGATCATGGCCTTCGGATCGGTACTGGCCATGGGGCTTCCGATCGGGATGGCGGTGGCCGGAATCGGAGCGGGAATCGGCACCATCGGCATCCTCACCCACGTCATGGCCATGCCCGATTTCGCCACCACGTTGGCGGCCATGATCGGACTCGGAGTCGGCATCGACTACGCGCTGTTCATCATCACCCGCTATCGCGAGCACTTGCACGCCGGCGAGAGCCCTGAAGAGTCGGTCGTCGCCGCGCTCGATACCGCAGGGCGCGCGGTCATGTTCGCCGGCATCACCGTCATCATCTCGCTCATGGGGCTTCTGCTGATGGGGCTCGCCTTCGTGCGCGGACTGGCGGTGGGCTCCACTTCGGCAGTGTTGTTCGTGTTGCTCGCGTCGGTCACCCTGCTCCCCGCGCTCCTCGGTCTCGCGCAGCACCGAATCGAACTCACGCGGTGGCGCGGCCTCATTGGCGCCGGGTTGGTCGCAGTGGCCTTCTTCGGGATTGGATTGAAGGTCAAGGCTTTCGCTCTGCTGCTCGTCCTGGCCGTCGTGATCGTCGCTCTCGGCTCGTTCGTGCCCGCGCTCAAGAAGCCGCTCCCGCCCCGCAAGGTGAAGCCGCTTCGCGAGACCGGCTGGTACAAGTGGAGTCGGGGCATCCAGCACCACCCATGGCGCGCCGCCGGCGCCGGGCTGGCGGTCCTGGTCGTCCTCGCCCTGCCGGTCTTCAGCCTCCGCCTCGGGTTCTCCGATACGGGTAACGGCAAGACCGATCAGACCAGTCGACGGGCCTACGACCTCCTGGCTTCGGGCTTCGGGCCCGGGTTCAACGGACCTATTCTCGTGGCCGCGGAGATCCCCGAAGGCAAACTCGAGGCTCTGGGCGCTATCACCGCGGCGTTGCAGAAGACACCAGGAGTGGCGGCGGCGACACCGTTCCAACCCAATCCGGCGGGCACCGTCGCCCAAGCTGTGGTGTTCGCGACAACGTCACCTCAGGACGCGGCCACCACCAAGCTGGTCAACACGCTGCGCCGAGAGGTCATCCCCGCCGCAGTCGCCGGTACCGGGGTACGCCTCTCGCTGACGGGGGGACAGGCCATCAACATCGACTTCAGTCACTATCTGGCCCGACGTATGCCTATTTTCTTCGGTGCCGTTCTGCTGTTGTCGTTCCTGCTCCTCATGGCCGTCTTCCGTTCGCTGCTGGTGCCACTCAAGGCCGTCATCATGAACCTGCTATCGATCGGCGCCGCCTACGGGATCGTCGTGGCCGTCTTCGAATGGGGCTGGCTCAAGGGACTGGTCGGTATCGGCAAAGGTGGACCGATCGAGCCATTCATTCCGATGATGCTTTTCGCGATCGTGTTCGGCCTGTCGATGGACTACGAGGTGTTCCTCCTGTCGCGGATGAAGGAGGAATTCGACCGGACCGGCGACAACGCCAGTTCGGTGGCCGACGGACTGGCGGTGACGGCGCGGGTCATCACCGCTGCGGCCGGGATCATGGTGTTCGTTTTCGGGTCGTTCCTCCTCGAAGGCAACCGCATCATCAAGCTATTCGGCCTCGGACTATCGGTGGCGGTGCTACTCGACGCCACGGTGGTGCGCATGCTGCTCGTTCCCGCCACAATGGAACTTTTGGGCGCCCGCAACTGGTGGTTTCCCAAGTGGCTCGATCGCCTCCTGCCCAAGGTTGACGTCGAAGGGTCTCATCACGTAATCGCCGACGCCGTCGCCGTACCCGTGCCAGAGTCGGTGACAGTCCCGGTGCGCGAATCAGTCTCGGTTGACGGCTGAGCCGCGCCTGACCACGCCTGACGACGGACGACTGAGCGAACCCGCGGATCGCTCATCAAGTTAAGCGAGCGTCCTGTCGATGGGATCTCGTGAGCATCTCCAACCCGACCTGCCCGCTCTGTCGTGACGCCTTGGCTCGCACGGCGAACGGCGACCTTGACACCTGGGACTGCCCGAACGGCCATGGGCAGGCCATTTCGACGAGCGAAGCTGCACATCGCATTCAAGAAGACGAGATGGCCCTCATCATGAGCGGGTGGCTCACCGGCGAGGCGACTGACCGGCCTTGCCCGACCTGCGACGCGGCCATGCGGCGAGTCCATATCAGTGTCGATGATGACGAAGCAATGGCGCCGGATGCGCCGGGCCGTATCGAAGTCGCCACGCTCGACGCCGAAGTGTGCCGAACCTGCCTGTTCGTTTGGCTCGATGCCGGCGAACTCGACCGCCTACCGCACGATCGTGCCAATCCGCAATTCGTCGCGACGCTCGATCAACAACGTGTCCTCGACGCCGTCCGCCGGGACGCTGACACCGTTCTGGACGAGCGTTACCAAGAACTCGACAGCCACGACATGGCCGAGCGCCTCTACGGATTACTGCGCCGCCGGCGACGGCCGATGGCCACCCGCTGACGCGACCGTTACCCGCTGACGGTTAGCCGCGACGGGAAGCCAGGCCGGTCGCAATCAAGTCACGGCCGCGACCCCGTAACGAGCCAACGACCGGGCCGCGCCCGGAAAGAATTTGCGCAGCGAGCGTACGAGGTCGACGGGATGGGCGATCCCGAACGCGTTCGCGGCAACGTAGTCGCGCAATGCGCAGTCGACTTCGGCGGGCCGGCCAAGACTCGCCAAGGCCTGCGTCCCCTGGACGTACACGCTGCGGTAGTAAGCCGCCGGATGGGCGTCCCAATACGTCATGGGATCGCCCAGATGGCCCCTCCCTTCAGCCGGCACGACCTTGGCCAGAAAAGCCCCGAGCGTTCCTTCCGAACCGACCTCGGCCCACGTCGCCAGCCCTTCATCGAGCCACGGATCGACGCCTTGATCGTTGCCGACGAGCGAGTAGAACCACATGTGACCCACCTCGTGGGGCGTCGAGCGCCCGATCGAGTTCGGACCCTGCATCACGTGCATCGGGTACTCGATACCACCCACCAGGTCGGGCGTGAGCGCGAGCGAGTACTGCGGCCAGGGGTATGGGCCGAACCGCCGGGCCTGGTTTTCGAGCGCGGCGACCACGCGCCGTACGTATGCGGCCGGGTCGTCGGCCAAAGCGGAGTGGACACCAACCACTACTTGCACCGCGTCGGGGGCATGGGCGACGCCCGTGGCTACCCGAAAACGCCCCACCGAAACGGCCACGTCGCGAACGGCGGTGGCGGTGAAGATGCGGTCACTGACGTCGGCCACGCCCGTGGCCATCACGCTGAGACCGTCCGGGACTGTCACCGTCGTCACGAAGTCGGCGGTCGGGGTGGTCGATGTTTCGGTGCGTCCCCGGATAGGCGGGTCGAGCACCCAACCTCGACCCGGCTCCCACGCCAGAATCGGAAAGAATGAACCGAGCCGCACCGCGGCGTTGAGGCCGAACCCGGTCGAGCTGATTCGGTCTCCCTTCCAGGCCCGCAGCGACAGTTCCCAACTCACACTCGCTTCAATGGTCTGGCCGACAGGAGCGGGGCCGACCAGGGGCACCACGAGCGTCGTGGCGTCGGTCAGACGCGCCGCGACAACTTCGCCCCCTACCGTTACCGGGCCTACCGTCTCGCGGTTCGCCGGCGCTCCGGCTACGGGATGATTGGCCCAAAGGCGAAACACCAGTCGGTCGGTGCTCAGATCCGGGGTGAAGCGGACCTCCGTGAGCCCGATCACCCGCAGTTCGGCTGGGCGGATGTCGACGCGTAACGCGTATACCGGACGGTCGGGGCGAGGCGTCGCCATCGGTTGCTCGACGATGCACCGATAACTCGGCACCGCTGCCGACGGAGTGGCCCCAACGGCCGCGGCCGCGCCCGAGTCCATGAGTAGAGCGGCGACCAATCCGACGCCGGCCGCGCCCCAGGAAAACGAACGCATGCGCACCGGCCCAGTGTGGCAGTCGCAAGCGCGGACGGTCTGTATGGCAAGCGCTTACAATGGGGCGATGGAATCCGCGGCCTCGGTCTCATCGCCAACCGTCGCCGTACTGGGCGAAGCGGTATTCGACTTCGCTCGTATTCCGAGCGGTGCCTACGACTTCAGTGGGCACCCGGGCGGGTCTCCTCTCAACGTCGCTGTCGCCGCCGCCCGCCAAGGCCAGCCCACCACGGCATTGACCCAGTTTTCGAACGACATGTTCGGAACCGCGTTGTTGGAACACCTGAGCGCCAACGGGGTCGACACCTCCCTCAGTTCACGCTCCAACGACCCCACGGCCTTGGCGTTCGTGTCCCAGGACGAGGCGGGAAACTCGCATTTTCAATTCGTGGCCAACGGTTCCGCCGATAAGCGCTGGAACCCTCAACCCCGGCCAACGATCCCGTCGTCGGTCCGGTTCATGCAGGTCAGCTCTCTGACCTTGTTCGAGGAACCGGGCGCGAGCACGGCTTTCGACATCGTTACGGCGTGCGCCGATCGGGTCGCGATTCTCTTCGATCCGACGTACCGGCCCGCGCTGATCCCGTCTCGGGAGCGATTTCTGGAGGTCCTCGACGCGTTGCTCCCATCATTGACCTTTCTGAAGCCCAGCGACCAGGACCTTGAGTTCTTATATCCCGGCGTCGATCCTCACGAAGTGTGCGCTGACTGGCTCGCACGGGGAGTACCGGCGGTCATCCTGACGCTCGG
>JANYDT010000195.1 GCA_025359845.1 Acidimicrobiia bacterium | reverse complement strand
GTGTTGCCGACTTTGAAGTCGCCGTGGACGAGCGCCGTCCTCGGCGAGAGAGGGGCGTGCCCCCGCAACCATTGCGCGCCGAGTTCGAGTTCGGGGTACGGCTCGAGCTGATCACGCCGGAGCACCGCCTCCCAGTGTTCGAGCGCGGCCAGCGACGGTTGGGGGCCAGGATCAACCAGCACGTCGGCGAGCCCAACGTCGCGCCAGTCAACGCCATGGACGTCGACCATCAGCGAACAAAGCCGCCGAGCGAGCGATATCCGGTCCGGCAGCGGGGCCGATCCGTTGAGGGCGAAATAGTCGCAGGAACCGGCGATGCGCACCATCACCAAAGACGGGCGTCCGAGCTCTTCACCCTTGGCGTCGAGCCAACGCGCCTGCGGAGTGGGAATCGGGGCGTCAGCCAACGCCCGCAGTACGGCGAACTCGGTGCCCCGATCGGTGTCGAGGAGTCCGCCCAGCGGATCCCGGCGCACGATGAGTGGTTCGCGTCGCATCATGGCGCCGTCTAGCCACATGGCATCGAAGAGCCAGTTCTGACGGGACCGTCCGCTGGTCACTCGCGAGAATCCCTCGATGATCGTCGCCGGCCCGAGACGGGCGCGAACGAACGCCTCCAGCTGGGACAAGACGGCATCGTCGTCGGCGAACGGGCCGACCTCGACCGATGCCGGAGTCACCGGCCGGCCGCTTTCGCGGCTCGTTGCAGGTCCTCGCGAAAGCGGGGATCGGCTATCGCAACCATGCGGGCCATGCGCTGTGATTCGGTCGCCCCTCGAAGATCGGCGATCCCGTGCTCGGTCACGACGAGGTCGGCGTCGGCCCGAGCGGTCGACACCACCCCGTCCGGAAGACGCGACACGATCCGAGACACCTTTCCTTGTTGCGCGGTTGACGCCAGCATCAGGATCGATCGGCCATCCGGAGCCAGGGCGGCGGCGCGCGCGAACGAGCCGTGGCCACCGACAGTGCCCACGAAGGAACCGGCGACCAGTTCGCCGTTGCTTTGTCCGGTGAGATCGACCTCGATCGCGGCGTTGACGGCGTGGAAGCAACGAAGAGACGCCAGGGTCCTGGCGTCGTGGGTGTAGCTCACCGGAGCGACCGCCAGCGACGAGTTGTGGTCGGCGAACCGGTAGAGCCGCGTCGTGCCGAACAGCGCGCCGGTGACGCTGCGGCCATCATCGATTCCCTTGTGGGCGTTGGTGATCGCGCCGGCTTCGACGAGATCGAGGAGGGCCTCGGTCATGAGACCCGTGTGGATGCCGAGATGGCGCCGATCGCGCAGGCCCCCCAGTACGGCGTCGGGTGTGGCCCCCACCCCCACCTGCAGCGTGGCCCGGTCGGGAACTATCGACGCCACGTACGCGCCGATCGCGCGGTCGATGTCGGTCGGGGCGCGACGTTCGACTTCGATCAGTGGCCTGTCATCGGTGACGATCGCCGAAAAGGCGGCCGCGGGAATCAGCGGGTGTCCGTAGGAGAAGGGGACGTTCGGATTGACCTCGGCCAGCGAGACGCGAGCCGAAGCCATCGCCGCGCCGATGTAGTCGGCCACCAGTCCGCACGAATGGTTCCCGTTCGCATCGGGCGGGCTCACCTGCGTGAGCGTGACGTCGATCTTCGGGCACCCTCGGGCGAACAACTCAGGTAGCGCGGCCAGATGACAAGGGATCACGTCGAGCACCCCGGCGCGGGTCAGGATGGAGGATGTGCCCACCCCGCCGATACCCACGAACCGAAGGGCGTCGGCGTGTTCGGGTCGAAAGAGACCGGTGAAGGACGCTCCGACGAAGACCGTGACTCCTCCGAGAGCATGGCGTTGCTCGATGAGTGCTTCGACCAATGATCGCGGCTCCGCCGTTCCTTGACCGACGAGCACAGTGTCGCCGGCGCGAATGAAACGAGCGAGATCGATCAACGGAGGGCACGCTAACGATCACCGCCGATGGGCGCCAACCTCGGCACTCTCCAAAGGGCCGGTCGATCCAAGCGAGTCGGCTGGACATCGTTGCCGACCGAGCGTTAGCGTGCCACGACTCGTGGATTGCCGCGCGGCCTCGACCCCGAATCCAGCATCTCGCCAAGACCTCGATCCCATCGAAACCGCAAGGAGATCCTTAGATGGCAACTACCAACGGGGCGTCGCTCATCGCTCGCAGCCTCAAGCAACAAGGCGTCGACTACATGTTCGGCATCGTGGGGTTCCCGGTGGTGCCCATCGCGATAGCCGCGCAAAGGGAAGGCATCACGTTCATCGGCATGCGCAACGAGCAGGCGGCATCGTACGCGACCCAAGCTGCGGGCTATTTGCTCGGCCGCCCGCAGGCGTGTCTCGTCGTGAGCGGCCCCGGGGTGATCCATGCGCTCTCCGGCCTCGCCAACGCACAGCAGAACAATTGGCCCATGGTGCTCCTCGGCGGCGCGAGCGGACTCGACCAGAACGGGATGGGTGCGTTTCAGGAGGACCGCCAGGTTCTCGCGACGACGCCGTTCACAAAGTACAGCCACGTCGTCGAACGCGCCGACCGAATCCCCTTTTATGTCGAACAGGCGGTCCGGACAGCTTGGTACGGCCGCCCGGGCGCGACATACCTTGATCTGCCTGACGATGTGATCGGGGCCAGAGTCAATGAGGCCGACGTGCGCGCGGCCGCCACCATCGCGACGCCGCCCCGAAGTCAAGCGTCGGATGGCGATGTTCAGGCGGCCATCGCGGCCTTGCGTCGCGCCGAGCGTCCGCTCGTGATCGTGGGCAAGGGCATGGCGTGGTCACGCGCCGAGGCTGAGGTGCGTGCCTTCATCGACAAGACCAAGCTGCCGTTCCTCGCCTCGCCGATGGGCAAAGGGGTGATGAGCGACGATCATCCGCTGTCGGTCGGCGCGGCGCGTTCGCACGCTTTGAAGGAAGCCGACCTGATCATGGTGCTCGGTGCACGGCTTAACTGGATCATGCATTTCGGTCTGCCGCCACGCTTCAACCCGGATGTGAGGGTGATCCAGCTCGACATCTCGGCGGAGCAGCTGTCGACGAACGTGCCCACGGAGGTCGGTCTCGTAGGGGACGGGAAAGCCGTGATGGCACAGCTCAACGCCGCCCTCGCGGCCGACCCATGGTCATACTCGGCTGACACGCCGTGGCGGCGCTCCATCACGGACAAGATCGCATCCAACCGGCTGGCCATCGAGACGATGGCCACCGACGACTCCGCTCCGATGAACTACTACCGCGCTTTTCGCGACATCAAGGACGCGATTCCGCGTGAGGCGATCATCGTCAGCGAGGGCGCCAATACGATGGACATCGGTCGCACGCAGCTCAACAACTACGACCCTCGGACGCGTCTCGACGCAGGAAGTTACGGCACGATGGGCGTTGGTTTCGGATTTGCCGTGGCCGCGGCAGTCGTGCAAACGGATCGACCGGTGGTGTCGGTGTCGGGCGACTCCGCCTTCGGGTTCTCGGGAATGGAGCTCGAGACGATCTGTCGGCACGAGCTCCCGATCACGACGATCGTGTTGAACAACGGCGGCATCGGGGGCGGCTTCGAGAACTGGCCGGCCGACCAGCCATTGCCGCCCTCGGCGTTATCGCGCACCGCTCGTTACGAGCAGGTATGCGAGGCTTTTGGCGGCCAGGGCTATTATGTCGAGGACCCGGCCTCCCTTCGCCCGACGCTGGACAAAGCGATTTCGTCGGGGCTCCCGTCCGTCGTGAACGTTTTGATCGCGGCTCAAGCCGATCGCAAGCCCCAGGAGTTCCACTGGAAGACCTGAAGTGGGCTGCTCATCCCGAAGTACCTTGAGGAAGCACGCGTCCGCCATCGGCCGGGTAGCAACAGCTCCCAAAACCTGACCCAACATTTCGCAATCCGTCTGCCAAACATTCGCAACGCATGAGCAGAATATTCGCAATAGGCCGCTAGTCTGCCAATCGTGGACCTTGGATTCATCGATCGCCGAGTGCTGACAATCGCTCGCCAACGGATGACCGAGCCCGCCGTGCTCGCGCCAAGGGGCTCGATCAGTCGGCAAGTCGACGGTGCTCGCGGAACTGGCCGCGCCATTCAAGGTCGGTGTCATCGACCTTGACGACAGCGCCCAAGTCGAACTTGTCGCTGCCTCGCCAGGCGACTACGTCATAGGCGCTGCCCCGATCTGCGTCGATGAGTATCAGCGGGTTCCGGCGCTGCTACAGGCCATCAAGGCCGAACTCAACCGTAGCCACATTCCGGGCCGTTTCGTTCTCACGGGCTCTACCCGTTTTGAGAGCCTGCCGCGCACAACCCGGGCGCTGACGGGCCGTATCCAGTTCCTCGACATTCTTCCGTTCTCTCAAGGCGAAATTGACGCCGTCCACGAAGACTTTCTCGAAATCGCTCTCGCCGAACCGGATCGCTTTATTGCGGTGCCCATCTCGACGACACCACGCACCGAGTATGCCGAACGTGTCTGTCGTGGTGGTCTCCCGATCGCGGTCAACCTCATCGACAGGTCTCGGAGTCGTTGGTTCGACGCCTACCTCGCCCAAGCCCTCTCCAGCGACGTGCCCGAGCTCGTCGGGATCCGTCGCCTGGACTCGTTTGCTCGCCTGTTCGAGCGACTTGCCGCGCAAACGGGCCAGCTCCTCAACGTCAGCGCGGCAGCATCCGCCATCGGACTCGAAGCGCGTACTGCTGACAACTACTGCCAACTTCTGACCGACCTTTTCCTCGTTCGCCGACTGCCGGCGTGGGGCCGCACGCTGCGTTCTCGGGTCGGCAAGACTCCCAAGTTGCACGTTGTCGACTCTGGGCTCGGGGCGCACATGATGCGACTCACGCCCGCCAAACTCGCACGACTTGATCCTGCGTCCTCAACGGAGTTCGGTCATCTTCTCGAAACGTTTGTTGTCGGTGAGCTTCTCAAACAGGCGTCTTGGCACGACGACATACGCGAAGCGGCTCAATGGCGCACTCATGACGACGACGAAGTCGATCTGCTCTTCGAAACGTACGACGGGAACGTCATCGGATTCGAAGTAAAGGCAAGGTCGCAGACCACCACGAAAGACCTCTTAGGGCTCCGCCGTTTACGGGAGCTCCTCGGTGATCAATTCCGAGCCGGATTCGTACTCACCACAGGGAAACACTCCGGGCGGCTCGAAGACCGAATGTACACCTGTCCAATCGATCGGCTTTGGTCCACGAACGGAAACACGGTCAAAAGAGCGCGGCACCGTGCCACTCCGACGTCAGCACGCCGACAACGCGCTCGCTGTAAGGAGAATAAAACGTGAGTGGTCGCGAGGTGTGGCTACTACGCGACCTTGTTGAGGGTTACTCCGTAGCCGAGGTCTTGGAGTTGGGTGATGAGGTGGTCGCGGCGTTTGTCTTGGTCGGTGCGTCGTATGAACCA
>JANYDT010000191.1 GCA_025359845.1 Acidimicrobiia bacterium | reverse complement strand
CCCCCCCCCCCCCCCCCCCCCCCCCCCCCCCCCCCCCCCCCCCCCCCCCCCCCCCCCCCCCCCCCCCCCCCCCCCAGGCAACTATGCCAAGTTTTCGCCGCCGAAGATCTCGCTCACGCTGCTGTCGCTGAACACCGCCTGGATGGCCTGAGCGAGTAAAGGCGCCACCGACAGGACCTCGATCTTGTCGATCTGCTTCTCGGACGGCAGCGGCAAGGTGTTCGTAATAACCAGTTTGCTGATACGCGAGTTCTTGATGCGGTCTATGGCTGGGCCCGAGAGCACGCCGTGGGTGGCGACGGCCAACACGTCGGTGGCGCCGGCGGCAAATAAGAGGTCAGCCGCGGCGCAGAGCGTCCCGCCCGTATCGACCATGTCATCGATCAGCACACAGCACCGGCCGGCGACATCGCCGAGGATGCCGCGGGCCTCAACTTGGTTGACCGAATTCTTGGCCCGGCGCTTATAGACCGACGCCACATCGGAGTCGAGGTGCTTGCCGAACCGCTCGGCCACCTTCACCCGCCCGGTATCAGGAGACACGACCACGCACCCCGGACCAGGCCCCAGAGGCCCCTTCAGATAGTCGACGAGAACCGGCTGGGCGGTCAGGTGATCGACCGGGATGTTGAAGAATCCTTGGATTTGGCCGGAATGAAGATCGACGCTGACCACCCGATCGGCGCCGGCCGTTTCGAGCATGTCAGCCACGAGCTTGGCCGTGATGGGCTGGCGCCCCTCGGCCTTGCGGTCTTGACGGGCGTAGCCGAAAAACGGAATGACGGCGGTAATGCGCTTGGCCGAAGCCCGCTTGGCCGCGTCGATCATGATGAGCTGCTCCATGATCGAGTCATTCACCGTGTACGCGTGGGTCTGCAAGATGAACACGTCGGACCCACGGACCGATTCACTGAATGTGCAGCGAATCTCGCCGTTGGCGAAGTCGACGATCTGCGGATCACCCAACGCTATGTCAAGGCACTCGGCCACTTCGGCGGCCAGCGCCGGGTTGGACCGGCCGGCGTAAAGTTGAAGGCGCTTTTTCGAGGTCAGTTCCATCGCGAGCTCCTTAGTTCACTGGTGGCAAATGCGTGTCAAGTGTCTCAGCGACACCACGAAAGAATGGCCCAGTCACCGTGCCCGGTCCAATGCGAGCACCCGATTCGAGGGAGGCGAACGGTCCGACCTGGGCGCCGGCGCCGACCTCGGCCCGTCGGGCCACTGTGTGCTCGACCCGAGCGCCCTCCCCAACCACGGTGTCGATCAGGCGGGTATCGGGTCCTATCTCTGCCCCCGATCCGATCACGCAACTCCCTTGGAGCATCGTGCCCGGAAACAGCGTGACATCGGCGCCGATCCGCACAGAGGCCTCGACATAGGTGCGTTCTGGGTCAAGCATGGTGACACCCTCGCGCAGGAGGCGCTCGTTCGTCCGGCGTCGCAGTTCGGCCTCGGCCGCGGCCAGTTGCACCCTGTCGTTGACTCCCTGGGCCTCGGCCACGTCGCCGACGACAAACGACGCGGTCAGGTACCCGGCCTCGTACAGAACCTCGATCACGTCGGTCAGGTAGTACTCACCCTGGGAGTTTTCGGGCGAGAGCCGGCGCAATGCCGGGGCCAGCAACGAGCGCTGAAACACGTAGACCGACGTGTTGATCTCGTCGATCGTCAGCTGTTCGGGCGACGCGTCGCGATGCTCGACGATGCGCTGCACGCGATTGCTTTTGCCTCGGACCACCCGTCCGAGGCCAGTCGGATCGGCGACTCGGGCCGTCAAGACCGTCGCCGCCGCCTTGGATTGGCGGTGAGCATCGACCAACGCTTGCAGAGTGCTTGGCCGAAACAATGGCTGATCTCCGGGCAGCACGAGCAGGTCGCCGTCGTCGGGATCGTCAAGTTCTTCATTCGGGAACGCCGTGAGCGCGACCGACACCGCATCGCCGGTTCCTCGTTGGACGTGCTGGGTCACGAACTCGAGACGGACCCCGGCCGGCGCCTCTTCGATGAGTGCTTTCGTCACTCGGTCGGCCTCGTGGCCCACCACCACGACGGCGCGATCAAGGTCGAGCGTCACCGCCGCATCGAGCACGTGCAACACCATGGGACGGCCGCACAGGCGGTGGATGGGCTTGGGCCGCGCCGAGCGCATGCGGGTACCTTCGCCCGCGGCCATGATCACCGCCGCCAGCGGGCGAGGATGGGTGGCCGCGATCAACTGGTCAGGTGACATCACAGACCCTGACATCACAGACCCTGACATCGCGGACTTGAAAACTGTCGAGGAGAGCATGCATAGGGTTCCTGGGGAAGGACTCGAACCCTCATTCACGGGATCAAAACCCGTTGTCCTGCCGTTGGACGACCCAGGAGTGATTGCCGCCAAACGCTACACGGAAGGGGATAGGTCTCCTGGCCGAAAATCGGCGTAGTCCTCGCGACCTAGCGCCGTGCCAGCCGGAAGGCGGACGCCTTGAGCCCCCTGCACGGGAAACTGCTCGACGCCTTTACCTCCGGCCAGTTCTCTCGCAAACACGACCTGACGGATGCCCGGCAGCGCGGTCAAGGTGAACACGATCTGCGCCAGGGCCAAACGGAAGTCAACGCCGTTCGAAGATTGCGTGTCGAACGTTTGGCCGAGGATAACGCTCGCCAGCCCTTTCTCGGCCGTAACCAGCAACACGGGCCGAACGCGAGCCTTGCCCAGTCCGACCGCTTCGAGCGAAGACCCCAACCCGCCGGCCCGCTCGGCATCGGTGACCCCATCCACCAGGGTGTCGACGACAGCTTGGCGCCTGGCGGTTTCTATACGGGCGTTCCAATCGGCCAGCGATTCATATTGGTACTGTTGACCGATTGCGGTGGCGGGCGGCTCCGAGGTCTTCGGCAGCGTCGCGACCGGGCCAGGGGCCGCGGGTTTGGTCGAGTTCACGACGATGGCCAACAACAATCGTTTCACCGTTGCTTCGGTCGGTAACTTGATCGATCGCACCTTGGGAACCAAGATCGCGTCGCGCACGAAATACGTTTTGACTTTGTCGCTGCCCGGTGCCACGTTGGCCGAAACTGCCGGCGATTTGAAGGTCAGCGCGACAGGTCGGGGGTCAGTGGGTACCCCGCACGCGGCCCCGATCACGGCTAGGCCCGCCACCATCGCCAACAACGCCAGCCGACCCCGCTCCTGCACCGCGTCGTTTCGATGCCAATTCACGGAATTACCGCCTCGAGCTCGACGACGAACCGAGCCCCGCCTCCGGGCCGGTCCTCAATGTGGACGCTTCCACCGTGCAGGCGGGCGTGCTCGGCCACCAACGACAGGCCCAACCCCGTCCCCTTGGGGCCCGCCCCGCTGCGACCAGAGTTGGCCGTGCCCCGAGTGAATCGCTCGAACACGGTTTGGCGCTCGTCGATGGGTATACCGGGGCCGCTGTCGTCGACCACGACGTGGAGCCGCCGGACGCCGCTGGGCCCGGGAAGGTCTTCCAACCCGACTCTGACTGCCCCGCCGCCGTAGAGATGGGCGTTCTGCACCAAGTTCGTGATTATTCGTTCCAACCGTCGCTTGTCGACGCCGAGCACGCGGTGCGTGAGCGCGTGTCCGTCGACCGGGACACCGGGCGTTGAAGAGGCTGCGACGATTTGGTCAACCAATTCCACGATGTCTTGGTTCTCTCGGTGTAACTCGGCCGCACCAGCGTCGAAGCGGCTGATCTCGAGTAAGTCGAGAACGAGCCGCTGAAAATGTCCGCTCTGATTAACCAAGACGTCGAGTGCCGTCTGCGACCGTTCCGACATTTCTTCGCGTCGACTCTGCAAGATCTGGGTCGCGGCGGCCAGCGAAGTTAGGGGCGTTCGCAGTTCGTGACTGACATCGGAGGCGAATCGGGCCTCCCGTTCGATCCGACGTTGTAGCGATGCCGCCATGTCATTGAACGAAGTGGCCAGCGGCGCCAAATCGGGGTCGCGGGCTGCGTCGATACGCGTGTCGAGTCGCCCGCTGGCGATTTCACTGGCCGCGGCGGCGGCCTGGCGCAGCGGTCGCATCACGCCCCGACTGCTGATCCGCCCGAGGACTGCACCCGCGACAGTTGTGGCCGTGGCGGCCAACGCCAACACCCGACCGAGGTCGCGCAATGATCGTTCCAACTCAGCGAGCGAAGCGACCTCGTAGTAAGCCTTTCCGTCGCGGCTGAGGGGAAAGCCCATGGCGAGGCCTGGCCCCTTTTTGTCACGGAAAAGCTGCCGGGCCGCTTGACCTTGTCCGACCAGCCGGCGAACCCCCTTCGGAACCCTGTCGTCTTCGGGCCCGGAGGCAAACGGCGTTCCGTCGACTTCGATCACGAAGCTTTCGTTGGCGCCCGGTTTCAGTTGATCGACAACGTCGACCGGGTCGACCCCGAGCACTTGCAGGCTGGCTTGGGCTGAACGGGCCCGCTGCAGGGCTCGCGATACCGCCGCCTCGCGCCGCTGGCGGGTGAAACTCTGGCGAGCCAACTGATAGGTGAGCACCGAGAGCGCGAGCGACAGCAACAATCCGCTGAGTGCGAAAGCCGCGGTCGTGCGGGTGCGCAGCCCAAGGCGCCAACGGCGTCGCATGACACCACCCGCCTAAGGCACGAATTTGTATCCGAGGCCCCGCACGGTTGCGATGTGGCGGGGCTCGGCGGGATCGTCTTCGACTTTGGTCCGAAGCCGGCGAATATGGGCGTCGACCAATCGACCGTCACCGAGGTAGTCGTAGCCCCAGACATGCTCGAGGAGCTGCTCTCGGCTGTAGACCCGGCCAGGATTCGTGGCGAAATGTACGAGAAGACGAAATTCGGTCTTCGTGAGGTGGAGTTCGATACCGTTTTTGGTCGCGACCCCCTCGTCGGCTCGAATCTCCAAGGCCCCGAAGACCAACTTGGTCGCGGACGTGGAGGCGTCATGCGGGGCCGTCATGGTCCGCCGAAGATGGGCTCGGATGCGGGCCGCCAGCTCCTTCGGGACGAACGGTTTGGTCACATAGTCATCGGCGCCTGCCTCCAGACCAGCCACGATGTCAAAGCTCGACTCCTGCGCCGACACGATGATGATCGGCACGTCGCTATGTTGACGCAAGGCCCGACAAACGTCGAACCCGCTCTTGTCGGGCAATTTCAGATCGACCAGCACCAGATCAGGCGGATTCATTGCGAAGCGGGCCAGGCCAGACTCGGCGTCGGGCGCTTCATCGACCTTGTAGCCCTCGTCTTCGAGCACCATACGCAACATGAGCCGCACGTCGTCGTCGTCTTCGATGGTCAGCAACCGAAGGGTCACGGCGCGATCATCTCACCCTTCGCGGCCACCGCGGCGCTTCCGCGCCATGACGGCGAAAAACCGTCACGAAATCGTCATCATTCGACCCTCGGTCTGTCATCTGCGTTTGTCATAGTGAAGTTCCCAAACGAGGGATCGGCATGTGAGCACCCACCGGAGTCAGCCACCCGGTGGGTGCTCCTTCGTTTACTGGGCGGCGCTTTTCACGGGTCGACGAGGCCGTTGTCGAGGCGTCCACTAGTGTGCGTCCTCTCATGGGATCGTTGATCAAGAAGCGCCGCAAACGTATGCGCAAGAAGAAGCACAAGAAGATGCTCAAGCGCACCCGCTGGGCGCGACGAACGAAGTAAATCGATCCGTCAACGTAGTCCCCGCATCAACCGAGGTCGGTGGTGACAACGACCCGACCGTCGCCAGGAAAGGACCCCTCGACGAACCAGGTGGCTCCGCTGCCAGCCAAGGTGGGCGTGCGACCGGTGGCGTAACCGAGCCGGTCGCGCCACCTTGCCAGTTCGGGCTCCACGCGCAGAGCGGCCGATTCGAGGTCGTTGGATTCGGACCCTGTCGGGCCCCTGAGCGTGTCCCAGGCCCGATATACCGCGGGCGTCGAAATACCGAATGGCGGGATGAGCAGCGTGAACGTTTTGGCCTCCGTCGCCAACGGCTCGATAGTCTCGCCTATTCCGGTGACCCGGGCCCTTCCGCCGCGAATGCAAAAGGGCACGTCCGCGCCCAGTGCCGCACTGCCCGCTACATCCTCGGCCGCCGTTCGCCCAGCCCAGCGGTACACCGCGGCGGCGTCGGCCGAGCCGCCGCCCAGTCCCGCTCCGGCCGGTATCCGTTTGCGGATGGCGACCTCGGCGTGACGACCCAACTGCGCCAGTGCTCTGGCCACCAGGTTGTCGGGACCGTCGGAGATGGCCAGTCCCCGCCATCCTCCGCACAAATCCATCGTGGTTCGCAAAGTCGTTTTGGTAGCGGCGCCAAAAGTCAACTCGTCAGCCAATGAAAGGGTGACCATCTCCGCATCGATCAGGTGATAGCCGTCGCCCCGCACGCCGACGATGCGCAGCGAAAGGGTCAGCTTGGCCGGCGCCCTTTCAATCGTCGCCATTCGCTCAGCGGTCGGCATTCGCGATCTCGACCCGGAGCTCCGGCTCGACCCCGGGCTCTGGCTCGGGCTCAATCCCGAGTTCGGAGTCGGATTCGCTGGCTCCGTGCAGCCACGGGTCGCGACCTCGCTTGCGCAAGGGGCGCCCGAGCGCCTCCTCGTCCGCGGCCTGGCGTTTCCAGCCCTCGGTACCCGCAAGCCGGACGAGGGATGTCTGGCTCAGGGTCCACGGCCGCTCTTCGCCGGTAAGACCGCACTGAGCAAACTCCTCAGGCGACACCTCGGTCAACATCGAACGCAGCATTCTGCGCCGGTTGTACAGCAGACGGTTTATGAGCGGAAATAGCTCCTGCGGGGCGATATCGGGTGGCGGGCGCCGGGTGACCGATACGAGCACCGACTCGACCTTGGGACGGGGGTAGAAAACCGCTTGGGGCACCTTCCCGATGACTTTGACGTGGGCCCAGTAGGAGATTTTGGCCGACAGCGCCCCGTAAGCCTCGTCGCCGGGGATCGCCGCCATGCGCTTTCCGGCTTCGTCTTGCACCATGATCACCATCCGCTCGATCTGTGGCACACCGTTCAAAAGTTCGATCACCAACGGCGATGCGATGTTGTACGGCAAGTTCGCTACCACCGTCCACGACTGGTCGCCGAGCACCTCGTCCCAGTCCATTCGCATCGCATCGCCTTCGATCACGGTTGCTCCCGACGGCTCGACCACCGTGCGCAGCACGGCCACGATGCGCTTGTCGATCTCGACCGCGGTGACCACCGCGCCGGCCTCCATAAGCGCCATCGTGAGCGCCCCGAGTCCGGCGCCGATCTCCAGCACCCGCTCACCGGGCGCGACATCGGCTAGGCGGGCGATGCGGCGCACCGTATTGGGGTCGACCACGAAGTTCTGACCGAACGCCTTGCTCGGATGGATGTCGGCGGCCGCGAGGAGCGCCAGAGTATCGGTGATCGAATGGGTCATGGCGAGTCCCTTTGACCATATACCTTTGCCGATGGATCAGGCGAAGGTCAGGCCGATCAGCCTTGGAGTCCGAACGCCGTCGCGGTGGCGGCCCACGTGGAGGCGGCGATCGCCTTTGGTTCCTCTCCTCGCAGAGCGGCCACGAATGCGCCGACTGCGGACACCCACGCCGGGCGGTTGGACTGGCCACGGTGCGGGATAGGCGCCAAGTACGGCGAGTCGGTCTCGATCAGGAGACGATCGGCTGGGGTGAGGACAGCGGCAGCCTGAGTGTCGGCCGCTGAAGGGAACGTCACGATGCCGGAGTAGCTGAGGTAGGCCCCTCGCTCCAGACAGTCGGCGGCTTCGGTCGGCCCGCCGGTGAAGCAATGAAAGATCGTTCTTCGGGGTACGCCGACGCGGTCGAGAATGGCGAACGTGTCGGTCCAGGCGTTACGGGTGTGGATGACCAAGGGCAGATCGTGCGCGGTGGCCAGCGCGACTTGGACTTCGAACGCGTCCTGCTGCACCCCTCGGGGCGAGTGGTCGTAGTGGTAGTCGAGTCCGCATTCACCGACGGCGATAACCGTCCCCGAGGCGAGTATCGGCTCGAGCCAATCCCATCCCTCCTTCGCGTCGTGGGGATGGAGACCGGCGGTGGCGAACACCTCCGGGCCGATCGCGTCGCCGGCGCGGCGCTGGGCCACCGCGGCGTGGGTGGTCAGCTCGTCGCAACCCACGGTGATGACCCGAGACACCGCGTGCTCGAGCGCGGCGGCCATCCACGCATCGTCACGAACGATTTTCTCGTCGTGAACATGGGCGTGGGAATCGACCCACTTCATGACGCCTTCGCCGCCACCGCTTTGCGGGGAAACAATGGATCGCCTTTCACCACGGTGCGCCCCGACGGGGCCGAGCCCCAGGCTGCTGCAGCCGGCAGGCGCTGGTCGTCGAGGCGCCCGGCGAGCCCAAGGCCTTCCCATGCCCGTTGGCAGATCGTCGGCATGATGGGGTTGGTGAGCAACACCACTATCCGACACGCCTCGACGGCATCGGCCATCACTGCTTCGACGGCCGGTCCGGGCTCGGCCTTCCACGGCTCGTTCGTCTCCAAGAACGCGTTGGTCTCACGGATCAAACGCCAGGTGGCGTCGACCGCTTCGGCCGGACGGATTTCGTTCCACGCCAACTGGTTGCCGGCCAACGCCTGCTCGGCGACCGCTCGCAACGGCGAATCAAGCCGCGGCGCGCCGGTGATGCCACCGCATTTCTTGGCTACCACTGTCGCCACCCGAGTCAGAAGATTGCCGAAGTTGTTGGCCAGATCGGCGTTGTAACGCGCCACCAGTCCTTCGTGGCTGAACTCGGCATCGTTACCGAGTGGAACCTCTCTAATGAGCAAATAGCGTATGCCATCGACCCCGAATTCTTCGGCCAGATCGGCCGGATAGATCTGGGTTAACCCCGTCTTCGAAAGCTTTTCGCCCCCAATGAGCAAGTACCCGTGGACGGCCACTTTGGGAGGCGCGATACCCGCAGCCATCAACATCGCCGGCCAATACACACAATGAAACCGAATGATGTCTTTGCCTATCAGGTGAAGTACATGAGGCCACCAGGCTTCGAACCGTTCCATGTCGGTGCCGAGACCGACCGCCGTGGCGTAATTGGTGAGGGCGTCGAACCAGACGTAACATACATGCTCTGGGTCCCACGGAAGCGGAACACCCCATGAGATCGACGTACGGCTGATCGAAAAGTCGCGAAGACCTTGGCGTATGAAGCCCAGCACCTCGTTGCGCTTGGTCGTGGGAATGATGGCATCAGGCGAGGCGGTGAGCCATTCCAGCAGACGATCTTCAAAGGCCGAGAGCTTGAAGAAATAGTTGTCTTCGGTGACGTGCTCGATCGGACGTTTGTGAATCGGGCACAGCTCGCCCGCCAACAACTCGCTATCATCGTAATACGCCTCACAGCTCACGCAGTAAATGCCCGAGTAGGTGCCTTTGTAAATGAACCCGTTGTCGTAGACCTTTCGCAACAACCATTGCACCGACGCGTAGTGCCTCGGTTCGCTCGTCTTGATGAAATCGTCATTGGCGACATTCAACGCCGCGAAGGCAGTCTTGAAGGTCTCGGCCACTTCGTCACCCCACTCCTGCGGCGACTGGCCCGCGGCTTCGGCGGCGCGCTGGATCTTGAGCCCGTGGTGGTCGGTGCCGGTAAGAAAGAACACGTCGTCGCCGCACATGCGATGCCAACGGGTGAGGGCATCACCGTTGACGGTCGTGTACGCGTGGCCCACGTGGGGTCGCGCGTTCACGTAATAGATGGGTGTAGTCACGAAGACGCGGGACACGGCGATCTACGTTAGGCCCCATGGGTGGTGACGACGAGACGAATTCTGGGTCTTCAGCCAAAGTCGCGGGCTCCGGTCGCGTCGAGCCGGGCCGGACCGCTCCCCTGGGCGCCGCGCCCAGCGCCCGGGGTGTGGCCCGACGCATCGATCACCTCGGCCGTATCGTCGTCCCTTCCGAATACCGCAAGACTTTCGGAATCGCCGAAGGCGATCTCATCGACATGACCGTCGAGGGTGATGCCATCGTGCTCCGCCGCGTGCACGCCGGATGCATCTTCTGCGCGTCGGTCGCCGATCTTGGCCTCTTCCGGGGCCACCTCGTATGCGCCGGGTGCGCCCGCGAACTGGGCCGGTCGTGACCCGTCCATCGTCGATTCAGGCTAGTGCCATGGGGGGTGGCGTGATCGGGCCGCAGAGCTCGACCAAGGCCCGGGCGACGGCGAGGGTGGTGCGGTCTTCGAGATACGGTCCGACGACCTGCACGCCGATCGGCAATCCATCAACGGTACGGCCGACGGGCACCACGGTCGAAGGCAAATAGGCCATCCCGATCAGCACCGTCCACCAGATCAAATCTCGGTACGGCCGGGTGGCGCCGTCGATCTCGATCGTGCGATCGACGAAGCTGCCGGTTTGCAGGTGCGGGAAGGGTGGACAGGCGATGACCGGGCAGAGCAGCACGTCGTGGTTCTCGAAGAACGCGACCCACGCCCGCCGGACACGAGCCCGCTCGCGGTCGAGGCGGAGCCACCCGCGGTGGCCGATCACATAGGCACCGATCATTTCGGCCTGATCCGCCGGCCGATTCGGATCGCCGGCAATCGCTGCGAGGTAGGCGAATTCCCCATCGCTCAGCGACGGGGTGATGGCCGATCCCACCAGTCCGAGACCGAGCAGGGCCGCCGCCCCTGGTTCGAAAGCCGGCCGGGCGCAATCGTCTACGTGGGCTCCCGCGGCGTCCAACGCGGCGCCGGCGCCGCGTACCGCCGAGGCCGTGGCGGCGCTGACCGGACAACCCGGATCGTCGGCCCACAGGGCCACGCGGAGGCCCTCGACACTGGTGCGACGGGGCGGCGCCAAGGCCACCGTCCAACCCTTGGCCCGCTCCGGGGTAGGACCGGCCAGTACCCCGAGCAGCAGTTCGAGGTCGTCGACGGATCGGGCGATCGGGCCGTGGACGTTGACGTCGGGCTCGGTCAGGCCGCCATCGGGGCCGTCGAGATAGCCTCCGCACGGCACGAGGCCATAACTCGGCTTGTGGCCGGCCACGCCGCAGTAAGCCGCAGGAATGCGGATAGATCCGCCGATGTCGGTGCCGATCTCGAACGACGTCATGCCCAGCGCGACTGCGGTTGCCGCGCCTCCGGAAGACCCGCCCGGTACGAGGAGCAGGTTCCATGGGTTGTTGGTGGTCCCGAAGATCTCGTTGTAGCTCTGGATGTCACCCGACCAGCGCGGCAAGTTCGTCTTACCGAAGCAGTACGCCCCGGCGGCGAAAGCCCGAGCCGGTGCATCCGCGTCGACCATCGCAACGTGATCGCGCAACTCGACCGCTCCGCCGGTGGACCGTAAGCCCGCCACGGTCAGCGCGTCCTTGATGGTCACGGGCAGTCCGTGCAACGGGCCCGAAGATTCGCCGCGGGCGGTGGCGGCGTCGGCCGCGGTCGCAGCGGCGATGCCCCGAGCGAGATCAAGCGTGACTACGGCGTTGACGACGGGGTTCAAGCGCTCGATGCGGGCCGTCATGGCGGCCAACAACTCGCGACTCGATAGGGTGCGGTTGCGAATCGCGGCGGCTTGTTCGGTGGCCGTCCAGAGGGCCGGATCAGTTGTCGCAGGCACGGTTTCAGGCATGCTTCATTGTGCCGCCTGGCTGCGTGCCGAGCCAGCCGAACCAAATCCGGGGCACACCCTAATGATCAACGAGTGGTGCTCGGGTCAGGCTTGCACCTCGTGATGGAGCGGTTCGCCGGTCTCGTAACGGACGAGGTTATCGAGGAAGGCCATGGCTTGGCGACGACGAGTGGACGGGACCGCAGCGCTCGAGTGCGGAGTCACGATGACGTTAGGAAGGCCCCAGAAAGGGCTGTCTTCGGGGAGCGGCTCGGAGGAGAACACGTCGAGCGCGGCGCCACCGATGGCGCCCGACCGCAAGGCCGAGAGCAAAGCCGGTTCATCGAGAAGGCCACCCCGACCGATATTCACAACGCGTGCGCCTGGCCGGCACCGAGCCATAAGGTCGGCCGAGAAGATTCCGGCGGTGCCCTCGGCGAGCGGCAGCGCGAGAACGATCCAGTCGGCGGACGCAACGACCTCATCGAGCGCTTCGAGGGGACGGACCGGATACCCTTCGTTCGTCGGCGGGCGGCGGCGCAGCCCGGTCACGCTCATGCCCAGGGCCACCGCCAAGCGGGCCACCTCCAGTCCGATCGGCCCGAGCCCGACCACGACAACGTGGGCCCCAACGAGGTCATCGCCCAAGGTCGCCGTCCGCCATCGGCGCTCCGTCTGCGCCCGCAATGACCCGGGCAAGTCGCGAGCCAGCGCCAGCATCGTCATGATGACGTGCTGGGCGATCGCCGGCGCCGCCGCCCCGGAGGAGGTGGTCAAGCGCACACCTCGCTCGACGAGCCCGCCGAATACTGGCGAATCCACGCCCGCGCTGGCGGTATGGAACCAGCGCAGGTTCGGACATCGGGTCACGGCGCCCAAGTACGGGCGAGCGCCCCTGGCCCAATCCCGAAGCCAGAGGTTGGCCACCGAGACCGCGGCCAGCTGGTCGGCGTCCAACGGGTCGTCGCCAACAATCACGACCGGTCGAGACGGCGAAATAGTCCGGAGATGGCCCCCATACTCTTCGGCGAAGTCGGCGGCCACGAGAACCCCTCCGGACGGGTCGGACTGGAGGGTCGGGCGGTTGGTCATGGCCGCACCGTAGCCAGCGCGTACACCTCGCGCCGAGGCCGTCCGGTCAGCGCGGTTACCGCATCCACTGCATCGCGGGTCGAGACCCCGGCGCCTTTATGTGCGGCCAGCCGTTCGAGCACATCGTCGTCTCCCCAAATCACTTCCAACTTCGACGCTCCCTCCATCACCACTACGTATTCGCCGCGGGGTTCGCCCAACGCCTCGATGGCCGATCCCAGCGATCCCCGCCATGTCTGCTCGAACCGCTTGGTCAATTCGCGACTCACGCTGACCAACCGTTCGGTCCCGCATACGCCGACGAGATCGTCGACCAGTTCGATCATCCGATGGGGGGCTTCGTACAGCACAACGGTGCGCCGTTCGGCCGCCACCTCTGTCAACCGTTGTTGACGGAGTGAACCGCGCCGAGGAAGGAATCCTTCGAAACAAAACCGGTCGCTCGGAAGGCCGCTCACAACCAGGGCCACGATGAGCGCCGCTGGTCCGGGAATGCACTCGACGTCGTAACCGGCCGCCGTCACCGCGGCCACGACCCGGGCGCCAGGGTCGGAGATGCCGGGCGTTCCGGCGTCGGTGACCAGCGCAACGGTGTGGCCCGCCGCCAGCAACCCCACGATGCCGGGCGCGGCGTCGTGCTCGTTGTGTTCATGGACGGCAATCAGGCGGTGGCCAGTGATACCGGCGTGGCTCAGCAATTTTCGGGTATGGCGGGTGTCTTCGCAGGCAATAACATCCGCCTCACGCAGCGCGGTCACAGCCCGAGGCGAAAGATCGTCGAGATTGCCGATCGGCGTAGCCACGAGCACGAGTCGACTCACGCGCTAACGGACCTCGAGGCGGTCACCGACACCTACGCCCCAGCGCTCGAACGCTCCAGCCGTGGCCTCAATCACCGCGTCGGCCTTCAGGACCGGCAGCCCCAAGCGGTGAGGAACCATTTCTTTGACCGCTACCACCGTGAACGCCTCGGGGCTCTCGTCAGCGATCACGAACGCCACGTCAATCGGAAATCTCATGCCGAACGTGTGCACGGCACGGACCTTCGGAAGCAACAGCGCGCCGTCAAAACCCGATCGCCCCATTAACCCCCGACGCCGATCTGAACGAGTTGCGGCGATTTCCAGCGCGGCGATCACTCGGTCCTCGCTCACCAGCCAACCCATGGTGCTCACACTATGCGCCCGCGCTTAGCGTGTGCCGCCCCGGGGTCACGAGGCGCACCGCGCGGGGTCACGAGGCGCGGTGCCGACGACGCCCTCGGAGCTGGTAGGCGATCAGCAACGTGAGGATCACCGCGACGAGCAGAATCAGACCGGCCCGGCCGAGGGCCCGCTCGATGCTTTTGATGCCGTCGTGGGCGCGATAGCCCAACAGGACGCAGACCACGGCCCACGACGCCGCGCCGGCCGTCGTCCATGGAATGAAACGGCGCAACGGCATGCGGGCCATGCCGGCGGCCACGGGGATCATGGCCCGGAGCACGCCCACCCATCGGCCGATCAGGATCGCCGGACCGCCGCGACGAACGAGGAACTGCTCAGAGCTCATCCAGCGCTCCTCCCCGATTTTGATCCCGAGGCGGCTGGTGCGGATACGCGGCCCGAACCGTCTACCGACCAGGTATCCTCAGGCATCGCCGCCAACGGCGCCAACGACGACGATGATCAGCAGAATCGGTAGCGAGATCGTCTTTTTGTAAGCCAAGTAGCCGCCGAGCAACACCGCCGTCTCACCGGGTAACACGATACCGGCCATGACCCCGGCCTCAGTGAAGGCCAAGATGCCCACGATCAGATAGATTAGCGGCGCCGGAAAGTTGCTGAGGTGATCGAGCAGGCGGGACATGACGCTCTCATCTTCGCAGACACCGAGCGGTGCCCAGCGGGCGGCGAGTACTTCAGTGGATGACGAACGTGGGAGCACTCACTGGGGATCAACCCTATCTACGCCTCGGGGAACAGGTTGTTCGACTCGTGGCGCAACAACCAGGTCTTGCGCTGCAGCCCGCCGGCGTATCCCGTCATCGATCCGTTGGCGCCGATCACCCGGTGACACGGCACGATGATGCCGATCGGATTATGACCATTGGCGCTTCCGACGGCGCGAGCGGCTCCCGGTCGCGCCACCCGGTTGGCGAGTTCTCCGTAGCTGATGGTCTCGCCGTAAGGGATCATACGCAGCTGCCGCCATACTTCTTGCTGGAAGGGGGTGCCTTTCGGACGAAGAGGCAGAGTGAACGTCGTCAATTTCCGATCGAAATACGCTTCAAGTTCTTCGATGGCTTGACCGAAGACAGCTCGATCGGACGTCCACGTTTCGTCTTGCTCAGGGG